>JALOLW010000454.1 GCA_025455795.1 Spirosomataceae bacterium | reverse complement strand
GTTTCGGAAACAGGTTCGTTAAGCGTTAGACGCTGAATGTATTTTTCTACTAAATGAGGTCTATATTTTTGATAGAGGTGGATTTCGGTAGCTAAGGTATCAGTTTATTTTGATAATTCCAAAAAAATCACCCCTTTCCTCCCCCAAAAAGCCACTCGACAGCTTTGGGAAATTCTTTGCTCCAACGGGCTTCGGTATGCTCGCCTTTGGGGTCGGTGGAGAGCTTGAATTGAAGCCGCTCGGGCGACCAACCCTGCTTCTCAACGGCTTCTTTGAGGCGTTCTACGCTCGGAATCATGTATTTTCCTTCTTTGCCACCCGCATAAACGTAAATTTTGGTTTCGAGCGGATTGAAAAACTCAATGGCGTCAAAATAAATCTTATTGGACACCCACAGCGAGGGAGAAAACACCATTAGCCGCCCGAGGGTTTCGGGGTACATTAGCCCCGCGTATATGCTGATTAACCCGCCCATCGAACTGCCCCCAATGCCCGTATTTTGGCGGTCGGGTTGGGTACGGTAAGTGTTATCAATGTGCGGTTTGAGGGTACGGACGATAAAATTAGCGTATTTTTTACCTGCCCCTTTGCCAAACTTCGGGTGGGTATAGGGCGCAAACTCGTGCAAGCGGTCTTCTTCGGCGTGGTCTATGGCTACCACAATGAGTTTGTGTTTGCCCTGTGACGCCAAAATCGCCATCTTTTTGTCAATTTCCCAATTCCCATACACAGAGCCTTCGCCAACGAGATTCTGCCCATCTTGCAAATAAAGCACAGGATAACGCTCCGTAGAACGGTGGTAGTCGTGAGGAAGCAAAACGCGGACCCGACGTTTGCGCGCCAGTTGGGGAATCTCAAACTGTTCTGAAACCGTTTCGATGATGGGCAGCAACTTTTTGTCGAACGCTTGGCCGTTTTTGCGCCAGTGCGGCACAAAATCTTTTTGAACACTCCCCCGTGTACGTACCTTGCGATTGGGGGGGGCTTCGCCAAAAGCATCCAGCTCTACTTGGTCCCAGCCGCCACGGGTGTACTTATACTCAACGCTCTCATCAAACTGAAAATCAGGCGGGAACTGAAACGAGTACTTGCCAGTTGCTACCTTTTTCATTTCAAATTTGGGTACATCGGGATACCAGTCACAGAAGTTGCCAGATACAAAAACGGGTCGCTCGTCGTCTGCCGCAGTGGTCAGTTCGAGCGATAAAGTAGTAGAACGATTACTCATTTCTCACAGATTAGTGTCACCAAAAAACACTTGCAAAGGTACAAAGGTTTTAAAGATTGAAGCCAAAAAAAAATTTAGTACCATATCTGCCGTTATTTTTGCACTTATTCCCGACAAAAGACATGACCCACCCGACTCCCGCCCAATATCTCCTCACCTTCACCCTGTTTTGGGGGTGTTTGACGAGCATCGCCCAACCCAAAGCCAACCTTGCCCAGCTCCAAAAAACCTACCCCAACGACGAAATGGCGTACCTCAGTTGGGACGAGAAGGTGACCATCGAAATATCGAATGGTAGCTTGCAAATAGACGCGCAGCACCAAAAAGAGCGCGTTTTTTTGAGTGAACGCGCCAGCATGATGGCCGACGAGCGCATCTATTTTTCGGAGGCTTTCCAAGAAATCAAGGACTTACAAGCCATTTCGTACATTCCCGAGAAAGCGGGTTACAAAAGCCTGCCCGTGGCCGACATCAAAACCGAGCGTCCGTCGCCAGGCGGGGGGATTTTTTTTGACGATAGCCAAGTCAAAAAATTCACTTACCCCAGTGCCAAAGCGGGAGGTATCGGTACGCTAACCTACCGTGAGCGCATCAAAAACCCATTCATGTTGTCGGGATTTGTGTTTGGCAATTACGTTCCCGTCATTCGGTCGAGCTTTTCGGTTACGTTTCCTGCGGCGGTAAAAGTGTCTTACAAAACGTTTGGCGATATGAAGGGAATTGTGTTCAAACAAACTTCCCAAAACGGCCTGACGACCTACACCTGGTCGGCCCAAAACCTCAAAGCCTATCCACTCGAAACCGAGTCGCTGTCGCTGCGGCACTACGCTCCGCAGGTGTTTTTGTTTGTAGAAAGCTACACGATTGACGGCAAAACCACCGAAGTGTTGGGCGACGTGACGAAATTGTTCAATTATTACAAAACGTTGGTCAAAGACCTCAACAAACAGCCCGACACCTACCTCCAAACCCTCACCGACTCGCTCACGCGCGGAAAACCAGAGGTAGAAAAAATCAAATCGGTGTATTATTGGGTGCAAGACCACATCAAATACATCGCGTTTGAGGAGGGCCTGGGGGGCTTTATCCCGCGCCAAGCCGCCGATGTGTGCCGCAAACGCTACGGCGACTGCAAAGACATGGCCAGCCTCACCACGGCCATGCTGCGCCTCGCGGGCGTACCCGCGTACCTCACGTGGATTGGCACGCGCGACATTCCGTATCGCTACGCCCAAAACCCTTCGATGAGTGTGGACAACCATATGATAGCGGCGGTCAAAATCAACAACCAATGGCAGTTTTTGGATGCCACCGACGACCGCATTGATTTTGGCCTGCCTACCTCGCACATTCAAGGCAAAGAGGCAATGATTATGCTCGACGAAAACCGCTACGAAATTGTGAACGTCCCCGAAGTTCCTGCGGTTCAAAACGTTAAAAAAGACTCAGTGGTGGTGTCGCTCGATGGGCGTACGCTCAAGGGGCAGGGGACGCTGCGTTTTGAGGGACTGTGGAAAATGCACCTCAAAGCACTGCTTCAATACAAATCAGAAGCCCAACGCGCCGAATACTACAAGGGGATTTTGAGCCGAGGGTCCAACAAAAGTACGCTCGAAAAAAATCAGGTTTGGGGACTCAACGATCGCGATACTCCCGTGGCTTTTGCTTACAATTTTCGCGTACCCGACTACGTGCAAGAAGCCGCAGGTGAGGTTTTTGTCAATCTGCACCTATCGCGTAGCTGGGCCGATAAAGCCCAAGAAGCCCGCAAAAATGACTGGAAACACGAGTTCACGACCCAAGAAGAAAACATCACAACGCTGCTTATTCCGCAAGGCTATGAGGTGAGCAACCTGCCTCAAAACGCCCAATTTAAGCACCCGTTGTTTGGCTTTTCGATTCAGTACGAACAGAAAAATGGAACAATCGTGATGCGTAACCGCTTGACTATTAATTCGCTGCTACTCAAAAAAGCGGACTTTGGCGAGTGGAACAAAATGATAGCCGCCCTCAACGACGCTTATAGTGAAGTAGTAGCACTGAAAAAGAAAAGTTAAGGCACACAGATAAAGAAGCCCTTGAAAACGCCGTAGAAAATCATAACTTTGGGAGAAAATAAGATAGCAGACCAACATAATGACGTATCGGCTTACTTCTCAGCAAATCTCATCGCAAATGGGCGATGAAACCGTGATACTCAATC
>JALOLW010000453.1 GCA_025455795.1 Spirosomataceae bacterium | reverse complement strand
TGATGGACTTCCACCAGAATTACCACTTCCATAGCCACCTTTTACCGCACTCTGTTCGTTTCTGCTCAATACTTCCACCGAGCCAAAGTCAAGATTTCCAAATTTACTTTTCATACTATTTTTGCATCGAAGGGTTAGGGCAAGTAGTACCGCACTACTGCTGTAATTCGATGGGCGAAAATTGGTAAAAAAAAAAAAATAGAATCAAAATTTTTCTTAGTTTTTTTGCAAAAAATTTATCTAACGGCAAATTTCACTCATACAAAAGCAATAATAACGAATTGATGAAAATTGTTCAAACCTTTTGGTCAGAAAATAATGCTGACACCTCTCCCCTCAAAAATACTGGTGGCTGGCTCTCTCCCGAGTATCATTGGATAGCGTGGACATTGAGTGCGTACCAACTACGCCTATTTTATGAGCGTTTAGAACTCGTTACCGATGACGCAGGCAAGCAAATATTGATAGATGTGTTTCAATTGCCCTACACCCACGTCCGAACTGACCTACAAACTGCTCTGCAAGCCTATCCACAGGCACTTTGGGCATTGGCCAAAATCTATGCGTATAGCCTGCAAGACGAGCCATTTTTACATATAGACGGCGATGTATTCATCTGGAAGCGTTTTGAAGAACGTATTGAACAGGCCGATTTAGTAGCACAAAACTTTGAGATTGACTTTCCGTTTTATAGTGAACCCCTCACCACTATGAGAGATAAATGGGCTATTATTCCTTCATGTATGGTAAAAGAATTGGAACGAAAAACTACTATTTTCTCAAGCAACGCAGGTATAATAGGCGGGCATTTGTTCGATTTTTTCCAAGAATATAAAGACTTTGCTTTTACAATAATTGATAATAATCTAAGCAATTTGGGTACAATAAAGTATAATCTCATAAACATTTGTATTGAACAATTTCTGTATTATTGTCTGAGCAGGGAGAAGCAAATAGATTTAGCATACGTCATTGATAACCAAGGTCAGTTCGATCCTACTTATCCAGGTTTTGCTAATTTTCATAGAATACCTTTTGATGAGTGGTTTATTCACTGCATGGCCGATTACAAACGCCAAGAGGTCGTGGTACGGCATTTGGCCAAGCGGCTTCGGCGAGATTATGGCATGGCTTATTACAGGCTTTTGCGGCTTTGTGCAGAGGCGGGTATCGTGTTGCATTGGCAGTGCTACCAACTACCCGAGTTAAATCCGCAGCTATTGAGTGAGCAAGATTTTGGGCGATTGGAACAACTATACCGGGCTGGTACGCTCTCTAAAAAAGCTAATGAGTGGGTGTATTTTTATTCCAAAGACCGCTATTTGTACCACGAAACTGAGCTTATTTTTGGGCAACCGCACGCGCAGCTCATGGCGCAGGTGTTTGTGTTTGATGATGATTGTTACATTGAAGAAACAGAGGGTGAGGAGTTAAAACAAACGTTACACTTTCCAGTAGCAGAGATGCTCAAGTGGGAGTTGTTTCATTTAGACCCTCTCAACATGGTGCTGCTTGATGCACTTCAAAGCCCTAAATCAATTAAACAAGCTGCGCAAGAAGCTGCCGCATATTTCAATCCTACCGAGATAGCTGCCAATCCGTTGCAGTTTGAGCAGTTGGTAGTGGAGCGTTTTAGAGCGTTTTGGTACGCGGGAGCCATCAAAAAAGTGCAGGAATAAGTACGCGCTTCCACCGCCCGTAAATATCAGTCGGTGCAGGCCGTTTATCGCTTGGGCGTAAAACGAAAGAAGAAGTAATCCCTTAAAACCACTTAATCGTCAAATCAATCATTTTTTGTTTGAAGTCATTGTAGGGCGGTGTGAGCATTTCGAGCGCGGCGGGAATATGCTGCCGATATACCGCGCGGGCGTTGGAAAACGACTGAAACCCAAAGAATCCGTGCGCTTTGCCGATACCGCTGTTGTTGGAGCCACCAAAAGGCAGGTTGTGTTGGAAATAATGCACGTCGTTGAAGTTGATACAAGTCCCTCCCGCACGGGTATTTTGGATGATGTGCGCGATGTTTTTGTCGCTACTGCTGTAAATGTATAACGCCAACGGCTTCTCTTTGGACTGCACAATACCGATGGCTTCGTCGAGGGTTTTGAACGACAAAATGGGCAGGACGGGGCCGAAAATTTCGTTTTCCATCAAAGCCGAGTCCATCGGTACGTCGGTCACGATGGTGGGCTGAATGTAGCTTGCAGCTTCGTCGCTTTTGCCGCCGCTTCTAATCTGTGCACCTTTGAGTACCGAGTCTTGGATATAGCTCACCACCCGCGCCGTGTGACGCGGATTCACCATGCGCGTGTATTGGTCGTTTTGGGCGGGATTTTCACCAAAAAACTCCTTCGTCGCCTTGCTGATTTCTTCTACCAACGCCTCCTTTTTGCTCTCGTGTACGAGTACGTAGTCGGGCGCGATGCAGATTTGGCCGCTGTTCAGAAACTTCCCCCACGCGATGCGCTTGGCAGCAGTTTTTACATTGGCGGTCTCATCCACAATGGTGGGTGATTTACCACCGAGTTCAAGCGTGACGGAGGCAAGGTTTTTGGCGGCAGCGACCATGACCACTTTGCCAATCGAAGGCGCACCCGTAAAAAAAATATGATTGAAGGGCAGTTCGAGCAGCATGGTGGAAGTCTCGATGCCGCCCTGTACGAGGGCTACTTCGTTTTCGTCAAACAACTCTTTGATGATTTTGGCCATCAAATCCGAAATGTGGGGCGTGTATTCAGACGGCTTGATGATGGCCGTATTGCCCGCCGCAATGGCTGATACCAGCGGCCCAAAGGTAAGATTGACGGGGAAATTCCAGGGTGAAATAATCAAACACACGCCTTTGGGTTCGTATTTGATGTACGACGAAGACCCCATAAACGCCAACGGCGTGTCCACGCGCTGGTGGGCAGTCCATTGTGACAGATTGGCGAGGGTATGTTTGATTTCGGACGTGACGGGGTAAATCTCCGACAAATCCACCTCGGTAGGATGTTTGCCAAAATCGGCTTTCAATGCCTCCTGAATCGCCTTGCGGTAGGTCACTTCTACGGCCGTTTTGAGGGCTTTGAGTTTGGCCTTGCGCTCGGCCACGGGGGAGTTGCCTACACGGTATTGATGGGCTTTTTGAGCCTCGAAAATTCGCTGGATTTGTGCAACGCTTACGGTATCTTTGACGAAGTTCATGGGTTGTTCGATATTTTTATCATAAATTTTCCAAAGATATTGCTATTTTTTACCTTTTTGAAATAAACATGCTCATTATATCCATTTTTTATCCATGCAAAAACTACTCATCACTTCTATTTTTTGCTGCCTTGTCATACTGATGGGAGGCTTCAAGTCTTCTGCGCCTTCGGCCAAAAAACCGCTCGTGGTCTTTGTGGCAGGCGACCACGAATACAGCGGCGAACATACCCTGCCGCTTATCGCGGCGGAGTTG
>JALOLW010000452.1 GCA_025455795.1 Spirosomataceae bacterium | reverse complement strand
GGCGATAAGTCTATCAGTCGTGAAAAAGTGATTGAGGCGGCCAAATTGGTAGGTGCGCACGAGTTTATCGAACGCCTCCCCGATGGTTACGACTACAACGTGATGGAGCGCGGAGCTACGCTGTCGGTAGGGCAGCGGCAGTTGATTTCGTTTGTACGTGCGCTCGTACACGACCCCAAAATCATTGTGTTGGACGAAGCCACCTCATCGGTAGATACTGAAACCGAGGAGCTTATCCAAAATGCCATCGAAAAACTGATGAAAGGCCGCACGGCCATTGTGATAGCGCACCGCCTCAGTACGATTCAACGCGCCGACCAAATCATCGTGCTTGACAAAGGGCAAATCCAAGAAATGGGTACGCACGAAGAACTCCTCGAACACGATGGTTTTTATGCCAACCTGCACCGTATGCAGTACAAAGAAGCGGTGAGTTAGACCTTCAAAAAAACTTTTTTCTGGTACAAAAACCACAGCATCAGCCACTCTACCACGACGTAGGCTATCTCATGGCCTACTTTCTGTATGCTTTCGGGGAAAAGTTGGAGGAAGCCCCCAAAGAGGGCATGGGCCGTAAAATTGAAATCAATGAAGTTTTGCGCCATGTAAATCAAGATGGAGTTGGTACCAATCACGGCCAATACCCACGCCCAACGGTTCCAACCTTGGACATCTATGACCCAATAAAAAACCGCCAACAAGAGCAAACTCCATCCCCCCACCCACAACACAAAGGAACTGGCCCAAAGGTTTTTGTTGATGGGAAACACAAAGTCAAACAGCCACCCGAGCGCCAACAAAATCACACCTGCCACGAGCATTTTTTGTACTTTTTGGGCGGGCGTATCAGCCGATTGGAGGAGATTGCCCGCAAAAATACCAAGCAAAGCCGTGGCTACGGCAGGGATGGTGGAAATCAAACCTTCGGGGTCATGGATGATCTTGTGCAAACGCCCTGGAAGTATGGTTTTGTCCAAATAACTGACGGGATTACACTCCATCGTCATCAAACCCGCGCCGCAGTCGGCGACGGGAACGAGCATCACAAACGCCCAATAACCCAACAAAATCCCGATAAACCAAAAATACTGCGTGCGGGTATTGGTATAAAGATAGATGATTTGGGCCAGCATCCCCGCGAGCCCGATACGCCCCAAAACACTCGGAAAACGGATTTCTGCGAGTGGTTTGAGTTGAAGACCGTTGTTATAAATGACACCCAACAGCACCAACACGAAGCCGCGCGTGAGTACCTTGCGGAGGAGTGCGGCGCGTGAGTCGCCTTTGGATAGCCTGCTTCCCAGCGAAAAAGGGGTAGAAACCCCCGCCAAAAACAAAAAAAGCGGGAAGATGAGGTCATACGCCCGAAAACCGTTCCATTCGGGGTGTACCAATTGGTGAGCGATTCCCGCCGCCAACGTCCAGCCAGAGACTTCGGCCAAGACGTGGAAGATTTCTTCGCCACCCGAAATCCAAAACATATCGAAGCCCCGCAAGGCATCAAGCGATAGTAAGCGTGGTGATTTTGTAGAATTTTGAGGCATAGAGGAGAGAAGTAGGAGATAGGAATTGAATGACCAATGACGATTAACGGATAACAAATCACCTATCCCTCAAATCCTGCTTTGACGTGCGAGCCGTCGCAGTAGGGCTTGTTTTGGGATTGACCACAGCGGCAAAACGCCGTGACATTGGCTTTTTTGGTTTGGTTGCCAGCGGTGTCTTTGACCGTGACATTGCCATAGACGAGCAGCGGGCCTTTGGCAAGCACCTCTACGACGGTGTCACCTTGGACTTCCACCGCGCCTTGCATTTCATCGTTCATGTAATACGACAACGCCCCCGAGGGGCAGGCTTTGATTTGTGCTACGATGGCCTCGGTATCAGCCCCTTCGGGCGTGACCCAAGGGCGTTTGCGCGGGTCAAAAACAGCAGGGAGTCCTTTGAAGCAAATAGCCGAATGAATACAAAGGTGCGGCTGCCATACGACGGTCACCTCGCCGTTGGTGTATTTTTTGGTGATTTGTTTTTCCATAGTTTGGTAGTTTGATAGATACAACCATCAAATATAGCAAACGAAAGAAAAAAGCGCAAACAGAACCTTATTTCCCCAGGGTTTTGGCTAAGTATTTTTTGCTACGAGCAATGGGGATCGTTGCTCCGTTGGTCATTTGCACGTAGAAGCAGGTGCGCGAGATGCGGCATATTTTTTCAATAAACGCCCGATTAAGAATGGCTGTTTTGTGGGTACGTACAAAGCGGCTGTCCTCGGCCATGCTGGCCTCGTAGAGCCGTAGCGACTTGGAAACAATCATAATCTGCCCGTCGGTAAAGTGAAAGCGGGTATAGTTGCAGTCACCTTCCAGCCAAACGACGTTGGAGAGTTCTATTTGGGTACGAGTCAGTCCGGGTAAAATGATTTGAGGGTTCATAACGTAAACGGGGTAAATATCCAATGATAGATTAGCAAAACGTTGAGCAAAGTCACAAAGCCTTGTTCCTCATTGCCGTTTCAAATATAAAGACATTGCTCTTATTTTTTAACGTAAATGATAGTGAACTACCATAAAATGTAAGTGAATTGCGTAAACTTGTTAGTGAATGGTTGGGTGGGAGGCTGTCTCAAAAGAGAGTTGTAGTCAATAGAGCCGTTTGATTATTCATATACAAAATTCTGCATTTCGCAAGCGCAGGGCTGTCATTCAATATCATTTGCGTGAGGCGTGTTTGTTGCAAACGTAGTTTTGAACAAACAAAAAGCAACGCAAATGAAAACGATCTACGCTTCTTTTCTACTTATTTTTGCCGTTTGGGTAACTACGCTCCACGCCCAAACCGTTACGGTAGTCCATGATAACTCTACGACTTTTGTAGTACCCGCAGGCGTAACTACCATCAAAGCCTCGCTGTGGGGAGCAGGAGCGCGCGGCTCATCTACTGCGGGCGGTGGCGGAGGTGCGTATGCCAGTACTACTTTTACCAATATGGTGCCTGGTAGCAGTCATGCTATTACCATAGGTTCTGGCACTTCTTTTTCGGGAAATAAATCTACGATTTTCAATAACCTGACGGCAAATGGTACTTCTGGTAGTTCTGGGGCTTCAGTTACTACTGGTTCTGGCATAATATCATACCCAGGTGGCAATGGTGCTGTGGGTAGTTCGGGCGGAGGTGGCGCAGCAGCAGGCACTGTCAATGCAGGGCAGAGTGCTTCAGGGGGTGTCAACGGCGTTGGTATCAATGGCGGTGGCTCTGGCGGTGGCGGAAATCCAGGTGGAGGCGGTAAACAGACTAATCCTTTTAATGGATTTGGTGGAAACGGCAGAGCGATTTTGGAATGGACTTGCCCCGCGAGCGGGTCTATTTCTTATACTAATCCAACGATGTTTCTGGGCGGTACTGTTCAAAACGTCAATTATGCAGGCATCGGGTCTGGCGGGCCAATCGCCAGCGTTT
>JALOLW010000061.1 GCA_025455795.1 Spirosomataceae bacterium | reverse complement strand
GATAAGTTTGTACCGCCAAATAAAAATAAATGACCACGGGCGACCGTCTTCAAGCGCAAACCGAAACTCAGGCTCGAAGCTAAATCGTTTGCCACCGTTGATATTGAGATTGAAAATAGCGGCAGGACGGCCAAGCGAAAACGCAGGAATGAACGAAAAGCCGTTGTTGGTAATACTTGTGGTACTTTTAAAATTGATGATTTGTGCCGTACTGTCGGTAGTTTGTGAAAAACTCTGCAAACTATTACAAAAAAGAAGCAATAAGACAGCGACTTGAAAAAGAGGTTTTGTGGATTGAAAATTCATTTTAAAGTTGTTTATGAGGAAATTAGGGGACAAAATTACGACTGAAACTCATTTGAATTTGAATAAAAATCAACGGAATTATTGTAAAAATCAAACAATTTCTGAAAAATAAATTGGACTGTTGCAAAGCGAAGCGAATCCAAAAATCAAAAACAGCTTTCGATTCAGTGGGTTTTAAGCTACTTTTGCGGACTTTTTCAAATCAACCACAATGCAAAAAAACTTCATAGACGAACTCCGTTGGCGTGGGATGCTCCACGACATGATGCCTGGGACCGAAGAACAACTCCGCAAAGAAACCACTGCCGCCTATATTGGATTTGACCCCACGGCCTCTTCGTTGCACATCGGCAACTTGGCCACGATTATGCTCCTCAAACACTTCCAACTCTGCGGCCATAAGCCCATCGCACTCGTGGGCGGTGCTACGGGCATGGTTGGCGACCCCTCTGGCAAGTCGGCAGAGCGGTCGTTTTTGTCGGAAGAAACCCTGCGCTACAATGAGTCTTGTATCAAAAAACAACTCGAAAAGTTCTTAGATTTCGACTGCGGCGACCACTCCGCCGAAATCGTCAATAACTACGACTGGTTCAAGGGGATTGGCTTTTTGGAGTTTTTGCGCGAGGTGGGCAAGTTTATCACCGTCAATTATATGTCGGCCAAAGATTCGGTCAAAAAACGCCTCGAAACGGGGATTTCTTTTACCGAGTTTAGCTACCAACTTTTGCAAGGCTACGATTTTTACTGGTTGTACAAAAACAAAAACGCCCGCCTCCAAATGGGCGGCTCCGACCAATGGGGCAACATCACGACGGGAACGGAGTTGATACGGCGCAAAGAGGGCGGCGGAGAAGAAGCCACCGAAGGCGAACACAAAGCCTTTGCCCTCACGACTCCCCTCGTAACCAAATCTGACGGGACAAAGTTTGGTAAAAGCGAAGCAGGCAACGTCTGGCTTGACCCAACGATGACCTCGCCCTTTCAGTTTTATCAGTTTTGGCTCAAATGTACCGACGCCGACAGCCCGCGTTTGTTGCGCGTGTTTACCCTTTACAGTCAGGCCGAAATCGAAGAACTGGAACGCCAACACGCCGAAAACCCCAACGCGGGTGTGATGCAGCGGGCGTTGGCCAAAGATGTCACCGTTCGGGTTCACTCCCAAGCCGACTACGACACCGCCGTGGCCGCCTCGGAGGTGCTTTACGGCAAAGGCACCCTCGAAACGCTCCAACAAATGGACGAAGCTACGTTTGTGTCGGTTTTTGAGGGTGTACCACAGACCCGCATCAATCGCGCCGATTGGGAGGCGTGCCTCTCCGTGACAGACTTGCTTTCTACGACCACCCACTTGGAAATTTACCCCTCCAAAGGCGAAGCGCGACGAGCTGTACAAGGCAACGCCGTGAGCATCAACAAGACCAAAATAACGGACGTAAACGCCAAGCCCGCGTTTGAATTATTACAAAACAAGTATTTGGTAGTGAGCAAAGGCAAGAAAAACCACCACATAATTTTGGTGTCGTAAAAATAATGGTTCATCTATGACTGATACCTTTCACCCAAAAAAAAGCCCCTGCCAAGTGGCAGAGGGCTTAGAGGCGGGGTTTGGGAAAGTGTTTTTTTATGCTTCTATCAGTGCCGTTTCGGTCGTTTCTTCGGGGTTGGGCTTGTAGTTGCGCGAAAGGTATGAATAAACCGCAGGAATGATGTAGAGTGTCAGTAAAGTAGAGAACAAAAGCCCTCCAACGACCGCAATACCCATCGAAACGCGGCTTTCAGAACTGGCCCCGAGTGCCAAGGCAATCGGCAAAATGCCCAATACCGTACACAAACTCGTCATAAGAATAGGACGAAAACGCGCCACTGCCGCTTCTTTGACCGCTTCTAATTTTTTGACTCCTGCTTCTTTGCGTTGATTGGCAAACTCCACAATCAAAATGCCGTTTTTGGTTACCAATCCCACCAACGTAATGATGCCGATTTGACTGAATACATTGAGGGTTTGGTGAAAATCCCACAAAGACAACAACGCGCCACACACTGCCAAAGGCACGGTCAGAAGAATGATAACGGGGTCCATAAAACTCTCAAACTGCGCGGCCAAAATCAGGTAAATCAGCACCAAAGCCAACGCAAAGGCAAACAAAAGGCTCGAAGAACTGTCGCGCATCTCGCGTGAAGGGCCATCGAGGGCCGTTGTATAAGTGTCGTCCAGAACTTCTTTGGCGATGCGCTCCATCTCATCTACGCCTTGGCCGAGGGTCACCCCTTTGGCCAAGCCCGCCATGATGGTAGCCGACGCAGCGCGGTTGAAACGAATCAATTGCGGCGGTGAACTTTGCTCGGTAAGTTTCACAAAATTGTCCAACTGAATCAATTCCCCACGACTACTTTTGACAAACAATGACTTCAAATCCACAATATCGTTGCGGTCGGCGCGCTCAATTTGACCAATGACTTGGTACTGCTTACCGTTCATCAAAAAGTACCCAAAACGCCGCCCGCTGAGGCCCAATTGAAGCGTTTGGGCAATGTCTTGAATCGAAACACCCAAATTTTGGGCTTTTTCGCGGTCTATTTCAAGTCTAATTTCGGGCTTTGTAAATTTCAAGTTTACATCCGTTGCCAAAAACATCGGGCTTTCGCTGGCTTTTTTCATAAACTCTGGCACGGCCTTTTTGAGCTTTTCGTAGTCGGTGGCCTGAATCACAAACTGAACAGGCATCGAAGGTCCGCGTTGCCCGGTCTGAATCGTTTGGTCTTGATTGACAAACACCCGCGCCCCCGCGATTTTCTTGATTTTACTCTGAATCTCGTCGGCTATTTGCATTTGCGAGCGGTCGCGCAGGTCACGTTCCGACAACGATATACGCACAAACCCCGAATTGGTCGAACTTGACCCAAAACCCGGCGAAGTAATCGTCATGACAGATTCGGCTTCGTTGGGTTTGAGTACGTCTTTTACTATGCCTTCCAATTTCAAAATAAACTGGTCGGTAAACTCAAACGTCGAGCCTTCGGGAAGGGTGGCTTGTACGCGGAGCTGTTTACGGTCTTCCATGGGCGCCAATTCCGACGGGATGGCTTCGTATTTGAACATAGCATAAATGATACCGATAAAAACAGCCATTAGCACCCAAGCCATCCAACGAATACTCATAAAACTCTCCAATGAAGAGGCGTAGGCGCGGTTGAGCCACTGGAAAAACGGCTCTGTGACCCGATACAACCACGGCTGTTTGTGCCTGGATTTGAGCAACTTAGAACTCAACATTGGCGTAAGCGACAATGACACAAAAGCAGAGATAATCACCGACCCTGCGACTACAATCCCAAACTCACGAAACAGCCGTCCTGTAAGTCCTTGCAAAAATATCACTGGCAAAAACACCGACGCCAGCGTGACCGTCGTGGAAATGACCGCAAAGTAGATTTCTTTTGAACCCGCCAAAGCCGCATTCCACGGGGTCATCCCTTCTTCGATTTTGGTATAAATGTTTTCCAATACCACGATGGCATCGTCCACGACCAATCCAATCGAAAGGACAATACCCAACAACGTGAGTACATTGATAGAAAATCCGCACAAATACATGATAAAAAATGCCCCCACCAGCGACACAGGAATAGCCGTAAGCGGAATGAGCGTGCTGCGCCAATCGCGCAAAAAGACGAAGATAATCAACGCTACCAAGACAAAGGCGATAAAAATCGTTTCTTCTACTTCCAAGATAGAACGTCTTACGAAGCGCGTGTAGTCAGAGTTGATAACGAGCTTGAGGTCGGCTGGAATGTCTTTTTGGATTTGTGCTACCCGTTTATAGACCTCGTCTGCAATCGCAATTTGGTTCGCCCCGGGTTGTGGTATTACCCCAAGACCCACGCTTGGCTCGCCCTCGCGGCGCATGAGGGTACGCTCGTTTTCAGGGGCCAAGACCGCAGTTCCAATGTCTTGGAGTTTTACAGTCCTATCCGCTTCTTCTTTGATGATGAGGTTGTTGAAGTCATTGACCGTTTGCAAGCGTCCGAGTGTCCTCACGGTCAGTTCGGTAGCTTGGCCTTCGATACTTCCCGACGGCAACTCAATATTTTGGCGGTTGAGTGCATTGAGTACATCCAAGGCCGTAAGACGGTACGAAGCCAAACGTACTGGGTCAATCCACAAACGCATGGCATATTTTTTCTCGCCCCAAATCTGAATCGAGCTTACGCCAGGAATAGTTTGGAGTCTTTCTTTTACCTGACGGTCGGCTATGTCGTTGATTTCGAGCAGGCTACGTTTGTTACTTCGGAGGTTGAGAAACATAATCGGTTGTGAATCGGCATCGGCTTTCATCACGATTGGCGGGTCTATGTCGCGCGGAAGCTGACCCACGGCTCTCGAAACGCGGTCGCGCACGTCGTTGGCGGCGGTTTCGAGGTCTATGCCTAAATCAAACTCTACCGTGATACTACTGCGTCCGTCGCGGCTACTCGAGGAGAGCGTCCGAATGCCCGAAATCCCATTGATAGATTCTTCCAGTGGTTCGGTGATTTGAGATTCTATCACCTCGGCGTTGGCTCCCGTATAAACCGTCATGACATTGATGACGGCGGGGTCCACACTCGGATACTCACGTACCCCCAAGTACATAAACCCAATGCCCCCAAAAATGAGTATCAACAGCGACATTACAATCGCTAAAACGGGGCGTTTGATACTGGTAGTTGATAATGAAGCCATTATGAAGGGTCGAATTTAGAGTTAAAAGTGTCGAGTTTTGCGCTCGTTTTGTCTAAAATAAGGCACTATTGTTTTACCTCACGAATATCTACTTCACCGCCTTGTTTCACTTGCAAAATTCCCGCTGTGATGAGCGTATCGCCCCTTTGAATCCCTTTTTTGATTTCTACATTTCTGTCAAAGCGAGTTCCCAATTCTACTACTACTGATTCGGCCTTGTTGTTTCTGACCAAAAACACTTTATGGCCTTGTAAATCAGGTACAACTGCTTCCGACGGCACGGTGATAGCGCCTGATTTGGCACTCAAAATGATTTCGACTTTGGCAAAAGAACCGGGTATCAATGCCCCGTTGGAGTTAGGGCTGGTGGCGCGCAGGGTGAGGGTGCGCGTGTTGGGGTCAATCTTCGATTCTACGGCATAGACTGTTCCCACGTGTTGTATTTCGTTGCCTTCTACCGTAAAGCCAACCCGCGTGCCGCGCCGTACCGCTGCCGCATACTTGGCAGGAATCGCGAAGTCCAACTTAGCAGGAACTTGACTCGTAAGGGTGGTGATACGGTTGGCCGAAGAGATGTAACTACCCAAACTGATAAACCGCAACCCCAAACGTCCACTAAAAGGGGCGCGGATGACGGTCTTCGCAATTTGCGCTTTCAAATTGTCAATATCGGCATTGATGGAGTTGAGATTGGTCAAACTTACGTCGTAATCGCGCTGACTGATTGCCTCTTTTTCAAGTAGTTTCTTTTGACGTTCTTCGTTTACCTCAGCCAGTTTTTTCTGATAACCCAACTTTTGGAGTTGTGCCTGTAAATCAGCGTCGTTGATGCGTACCAGTACTTGCCCTTTGTTGGCAAAATCGCCTTCTTTGAAGTTGATTTCAGTGACTCTTCCCGAAATCTCTGGGCGAATCTCCACTTCTTCGTTGGGAATAATAGTACCCGTTGCCAAAATTTTGTCCTCCAACATCTCGTTTCGTATCACCATTACTTCCACGGGCGTGGGGCCACCTTTGCCACCGCCTTTACCGCCACCACCTTTGGCATCTCCGCCCTTAGCTGCATCACCTTTTCCGCCTTTCTCTGATTTTCCGCCTTTGGCATCACCGCCCATACTTCCCATTTTTTCTTCTTTGGGGGCTATAAACTCTTTGAGGCGTGGATAAAAAGCCAAGCCTGTAATCATGACGAGAACGATGAGCGTGAGGAGGGTTTTGACGATTTTATTCATGGTGGATTTGGTATTAAACACAGCTAAATAACCATAAAAGTACCCAATAAAATCAGGCAAACGACGTATTTTGCGATTGTGTCGCCCAATAAAACAAAAGCCGCGACACTTGAAAGGTCGCGGCTACTTAGTTGAGATAAACCGTCGTTGGCTTATTTTATTTCAAACTCTTTCTCTTTTACGCCTTTATTGGCTTTGGCAGAGGTGATTTCGGCTTTCATTACAAACTGCCCGCCGCCCATTTCTCTGGTAAACGGAATCTTGACTCCGCCTCCGTCTTTGATTTCTTTGTAATTGCTGTACGTGACATTGCCGCCACCCATCATGCCCATGCCACGGCCTCCGCCCATACCTCCACGTCCACCTTGCCCGCCAGGGCCACCGCCTTGACCTGCTGCTTGCCCACCTTGACCTGCGGCCTGTCCGCCTTGGCCGCCGCCTTGTCTCATTCCTTCCATAGACATGGCCCGCTTTACTTTGAGGCCACTCTCTACGTCAAAAAACTCCGACCATTTTTTGCCGTCAGTTGTCGCAAAATCTACCTTCCAAGCAGGTTTACCCGCCACGTCTTCTTTTCCTGCCACGGTTTTGCTGACGTTGTAGGTTTCGTAAAGCATCTCTGGGAAAACAACACTTTGCAAAATTTGAAGCACAGCGTCTGGCCCCTCAAACAAGTTGGTTTGGGTGTTGCCCATCATGCTTCTCACCGACGACACCTTCGTTCCGTCACAGATAGTGCGGCCAGACTCTTGTCCAAAAGCATAGCTTACCGTCGTGAATTTGTTGGGCTTTTTGTGCTTCATTTCGGTTTCTATCGTCATGGTTTGGCCGTTACGGTCAAATTCCATCGCCATCCCCATATTCAAATCTTCTATTTTAGCAATGGCGTCTTTGCCACCTACAGCCGCCAAATATTTGTCAATGATGGCATCGGCAGTAGGGGTGTCTTGTGCTTGTATCGCCAAACCCAAACCGATAAAAAGTGTAGTCAAAAGGATTTTTTTCATGATGTTTTAGCTTATTTTGTTGGTTGAGCAAAAATACGAATTTTAGCCACTTTTATTGTGAATCAAGCCGATACATTCTGGGAAAGCGCACCCCAAACACCCTTACAACTCGTCGAAGCCCCACTTTTCGACGACTTGGGTATTCAGCTGTACATCAAGCGCGACGATTTGATTCACCCTTTTGTGTCGGGCAATAAATGGCGAAAACTCAAATTCAACCTTTTAGAAGCCAAACAGCAAGGTTTTGAGAAACTCCTGACTTTTGGCGGGGCGTATTCCAACCATCTCGCTGCAGTTGCCGCCGCAGGGCAACGGCTCGGTTTTGAAACCATCGGCATCGTCAGGGGCGACGAACTAACTCCTGCTTCCAACGCGACGCTCAATTTTGTGACACAGTGCGGTATGCAACTGGTCTTTGTGACCCGTGAAGCGTACCGCAACAAGGAAGAGTTGGCGTTACGGTACGGGCCAGACTGCTATGTGCTACCCGAAGGCGGTACGAATGCGTTGGCCGTGAAGGGCGTCGGAGAAGTCGTCACCGAAATCACCGCACAACTCGGACGTGTACCTACTTATCTCTGTACCCCCGTAGGTACGGGGGGGACTTTGTCGGGACTTTGTGCCAACGCTTCTCCTGACACAAGGGTGTTGGGTTTTTCGGCCATCAAAAATGGTCAATATTTACTTCCTACTATCAATGCGTTGATAAGCCAAGCGGCTGGTTTTGAAAAAGTTAACTATGAAATTTCTTGGGAGGCTCATTGGGGTGGCTACGGCAAAACCACGTCCGAGTTGATGACATTTATCCAAAATTTTGAAAATCAAACGGGTATCTTGCTTGAACAAGTTTATACGGGTAAAATGATGTATCAAATTTTTGATTTTTTACGACCAGAAGGTGCTTATTTCAAGCGAGGCGATGTAGTCGTGGCTTTGCACACGGGTGGGTTGCAGGGCAGAAGCAAAGCGTTGGATAAGTCATAAAAGAAAATAGCTCCGAAACTCGGAGCTATTTATCTACCTATTAACAGCCATGAAAACAAAATCTTTTAAGCCATAGAAGGCTTCCATATATATTTTTGAATGAGATAATAACCACCGAATAAAGCACCACAGTAGAACAAATCGCCCATCACTGTGTTGAAAAACAGATTACCAAAGAAAGTCGGTTGATAAAAAGCGAGTCCAGCTACGTAGCAAGCCACCAAACCTTCCCAAGACTGTGGATACATTGTGCTGCCGTACCACACAAAGAAATTGGTAATCAAAAAGAACCCAATAGAGGAAACCAAACTGCCTACTACAACACGACCGAAAGTGACTTTTTTGAGGTATAAAACCCCAAAAGCGACCATTAGTATAAAACTCAAATAGGTAGGAATTGACGGGTTACCAATCACCCAATCACTAAGAAGCATCGAAGCAGTCGGAATCACAAAGGCGAGGTACTTTTTGTCTAAGTATGCTCCTCCAAACAAGGCCATTGCGCCAATAGGCGTAAAGTTGAAAGGATGGGGCAGAACGCGAGAAAGGGCAGCTAAAACGATAAGTGCAGTAACTGCATAAAACCTCGACAAGTTTGTACTCATGACTGTGTAAATGTTCTTCTCTATAAATTTTTGGATTGAGCTGTTTTTGAATTCTTGGGTGTAAAGTTAAAACGATATCTATCAAAAAAGCAAATTATGTGTAAAAAAAACACTAAAAAATTTTAAAAACTCCCATCGTAAGTAGAATGGACAACTTTCAGAAAGTTGTCCATTCTCTCATTTTTAACTTTTACGATTGCCCGTAGCAGCGATATTTTTGAGCGCGTCCAAGAGTCTGTCAAGGTCTTTGGGGGTGTGATAAATGTGCGGTGTGACCCTTACCCCTTTTATATTTTCCCACTCGATACCTACCGTGTGGATTTTGTATTTGCTGAGTAGCTGCCCATCCAATTCGGAGGGCTTCATGCCATCTATCGAAACCAGCGCAATGGCGCAAGCGTACTTGGGGTCGGGTGAGGTGTGAATACGGACGTTGGGAATTTGGCGCGCTTGGTCAGTCCAGTAGCGTTGGAGGTAGTGCGCTCGTGCTTGCTTGCGGGCTGCCCCAATAGAAAGCTGAAAATCTGCTGCCGTTCCGATCGCCATTTCGGAGGCAAAAGAGCGCGTACCGAGGCTTTCAAACTTGCGGATGTCGGGGCCATCGGGTTTATCGTTGGAGAGCAACGCCCACACTTTGCTGATTTTGTCTTTTTTGACGTACATCAAGCCGCTCCCAAAAGGTGCGCACAGCCACTTATGCAGGCTTGTGGCAAAATAGTCGCAACCCAAATCGGGGATTTTGAAATCTAACAGGCCAAAAGTGTGCGCGCCGTCGGCGATGACCTCAATACCCCGCTTGTGGGCTTCGTCGGCGATTTTGCGGACGGGCTGAATTTGGCCTATCCAATTGATCATATGAGTGATATGTACGACTTTGGTGCGCGGGGTGAAAGCACTTACAAACTGCTGCACAAAGTAGTCGTCGTTTTCTTGGGGAAGTTCGAGGTTGAGCCACACAAGTTTGATACCGTCGCGCTTCTCGCGTTGTTTCCAAGCGTTAATCATGTTGGGATAGTCTTGTTTGGTCAGGACTACTTCATCGCCAGGTTTCAAATCTAACCCAAAAATGACCGTATTGAGTCCTTCGGTGGCATTGCGATTGATGGCGATTTCGTCGGCGGAACAACCCGCCAAGTCGGCCAATTTTTCGCGCAGAGCTTCGCGGCCTTGGTCTAAAATACGCCACATATAATAGCTCGGAGCTTCGTTGGCATATTGGTAAAAACGAATGTGAGCATCTTGTACGGCCTTGGGTTGGGGGCAAACACCCCCGTTGTTGAGGTTCAAAAGGTTGGGAGAAACGGTGTATTCGTTTTTGACCCACGCCCAAAAGTCCTCATTTTGAGCAGCTTCTTGCGGCGAAAGTTTCAAAACAGGCATAGAAAAAGCCTCGGGCAAAAATGCGGGTAGAGATACGGCAGCCGAAGCGGCACTCATAGATTGAAGAAACTGACGACGGTTGGGCATGGAAGTAGAGCGTTGAGGGGGTTGATAGTTAGAACATTAGCTAATGACAAAGAAAACAATTTTTTCTAACATTCACAGTTTTTGCGCACAACTAATTTGTAGGGTCGTTGATTCGTGTCGGTTTTTAGCCGTATCTTCGTGACAAAATTCATTTAGCTTTATGAAACTTCACAACATCTTATTGGCGGTTTTGATTAGCTCACCGCTTTTTGCTCAAAAATCCAACATCAATCCCAAAAATATTGAGAAACACATTGGCTTTTTGGCATCCGATGAACTCAAAGGTCGCGGCACTGGTACCAAAGAAGAGCAAAAGTCGGCAGAATATATTGCCAATTACTTCAAAGAATTGGGGCTTCAACCCAAAGGAACGAATGGCTTTGAGCAGGCTTTTAAAGCCAATATTGATACTGTACACGCACTCGACGCTCGCAATGTAGTAGCCTACCTCGACAACGGGGCCGAGCGCACCGTGGTGATAGGAGCGCACTACGACCACCTCGGCGACGGCTACCAACGCGGCTCGCTGGATACCGCCCCCAAAGGTAAAATTCACAACGGGGCCGACGACAACGCTTCGGGGGTGGCAGGGGTACTCGAATTGGCGCGGCACTTTGTCCAAAATGGCGCCAAAGAAGCGCACAACTTCCTATTTATTTGTTTTTCGGCGGAAGAATTGGGGCTTTTAGGTTCAAAATATTACGCTAACAATCCCACGATTGATTTGTCGAAAGTAAACTATATGCTCAATTTTGACATGATTGGCCGATTTGAAGCGGGTAAGGCCATTACGATAGGAGGATGGGGAACAAGCCCGACTTGGGGACAGGTAATACCGCCCGTGATGGACAAACAAAAAATGGCGTTCAAAATAGACTCTTCGGGGGCAGGTGCGTCTGACCACACCTCGTTTTACGTCAAAAAAATTCCCGTACTGTTTTTCTTCACGGGCGTACACGCCGACTACCACCGCCCGAGCGACGACACCAACCTCATCAATTTCGAGGGCGAGGCCAAGATTTTGGAGGCCGTGGCGGGCATTGTGGAGTCAGTGGATAAAGTCCCTAACCGCCTCGAATACCGTGAAACTGCCATGCCAATGGCGCGAAGCATGAGTTTCAAGGTGACAATGGGCTTGTTGTTGGATTATTCGTTCAACGGCCCTGGTATCAAAGTAGATGGTGTTTCCAAAAACCGTCCCGCCGAAGCTGCTGGCCTCAAAGGTGGCGATTTGGTGCTGCGCTTGGACAAGTTTATGCTCAACACCATCTACGATTACATGGGCGCGCTCGGGAAGTTTGAAAAAGGTCAAACTGTCGAAGCAGAAGTGCAGCGCGGGAGCGAAAAATTGACGCTGAAAGTGACGTTTTGAGGTTACTCAAAGTGCCGCGTTTCCATCTTTTGACGTGTGAGGTCTTCGCGGAGGGTTTTGGTCAGGCGCAAAAACATCTCCCCGTCGCTTTTGTCGTAGTCGTTCTGAATCAGGCCTTTGGCTTCTCTTTCGGCATCGTCGGCGCGGTCGAGGAGGTAATAAAGTTTGGCTAAATTGTAGTAAGCTGAGTAGCGCATCTTTTGGTCGCGTTTGTCGCTGCCTTTGTATTTGGATTTGAGTTCTTCAAAATAAGACATCACCGGGCCAAGATTTTTCTCCAACACTTTGATGCTCTTGAACGCCGACATCTCTGCCATCAACTGTTTGACGATTGTGCAGATAAATCGCCATACATCCTTAAAATTTTGGTGATGTGTCCAGCCATCTAAATCGATCTAGGCGAAGTACCTTTCACAACAGCTACCTCTCCCTTTCAGCACACAGATCACTGACGTGACGATGGACGGAGAGACGGATGGAACATTTGTCACAGAAAACATGTCAAAACTTACAGGTTATGGAGACATGATCCCCAACTAGTAAGGGATCATACATGAAGATTCAGTATGGCTTATACTAAACATTAATTGAGCCAAGCAACTTCAATGTCATTGCCTACCTGGACTGCTGTGTGAGAAATCATTTGCAGTCAAACCAAAAATGTTACGTATTTGACGCATGCACGAGTTTTCTAGAAACAAGAACAGAACTGGATAACTGAATGTACTCAGGTTTGCCTTGCACTTGACAATTGCACGGGCATTCAACAATACAGGAGCATATGTGTAATCTGTTGACAAACATCACAAAAATAGCAAAACCAAGGCAATTAACTTGCACTTAATGAAACAACACAAGCATTTTACCTACAATAATAAATTCACTATGTATTTATCTGACATAATTATGCAAGAGCATTGGTAGCTCCA
>JALOLW010000060.1 GCA_025455795.1 Spirosomataceae bacterium | reverse complement strand
TGAGGGTGCATTTCGATAGTTTTTTTGTCTTGTTAACTCAAAGTTCTATCGTAATCCCCTCATTTTCAAATATTCCCCTTATTTGTCCAGCAATATTTCAAAAACTATATGCTACGCATCATTTTAGACCAAGACGACGTACTCGCCGACACTCATGGCAAACTCGCCCAAATCGTTCATACCGAGTTTGGCCTCGACCTCCCCGAAGATACTTTTTCACACCAACCTTTTCAAGCGGTACTTTCTGATGCTGACCAAAAAAAGTTGTACAAAATCATTCACCAAAAAGGCTTTTTTACGGACATTCCCGTCATCAAAGATGCTCAAGAAGTGGTGAAAGCGCTGAGTGAGAAATACGAGGTTTTTGTGGGTACGGCTGCAATGGAGTTTCCCAGCTCGTTTCGAGAAAAGTACGATTGGTTGCAGCAGCACTTTCCGTTTATTCATTGGCGCAACATCGTCTTTTGTGGCGATAAGAGTATTCTCCACGCCGACTATCTCATAGACGATATGCCGCGCAATTTAAAGACATTTTCGGGAAAAGGATTGCTTTTCAACGCGCCCCACAATCTCCAAGAAACGGGGTATGAGCGCGTCATGAGTTGGCAAGAAATAGCCACTAAACTCCTCTAAATCACCACCGTATCAACGCAGAAGCCCACGTAAAGCCACTGCCAAAAGCGGCCAAACACACCAAGTCGCCTTCTTTGACGCGCCCTTCTTCCCACGCTTCGCAGAGTGCTATCGGAATCGAGGCGGCGGTGGTGTTGCCAAATTTGTGGATGTTGTTATAAACTTGGTCTTCGCGCAGCCCCATCTGTTGGCGTACAAACTCGCTGATGCGGATGTTGGCTTGGTGCGGCACGAGTAGCGAAATATCCGACGATTGGCAGCCGTTGGCTTGCAAGGCTTCATTGATGGCTTCGGCAAAGCGCACAACAGCGTGCTTGAAAACAGCATTACCATTCATCACCACGTCAAAGCCGCCTTCGTCTATCATCTCGTGCGTAGCTGCGCGCGTAGGGCGGCTGCTACCAGGCTCTTTGATGTACAAATCTTCGGCAAAGCGTCCATCGGCGTGGAGGTGGGTAGAAAGCACCCGATGCGTGGGGTCGGGGGTAGCTTGCACAACGGCAGCCCCTGCCCCATCCCCAAAAATCACGGCTACATTGCGGCCTTTGGTGCTTTTATCAGTCCAAGTAGATTGGATTTCTGCTCCTACGACCAGTATCGTTTTGTACGCACCCGACTTGATGTATTGGTCGGCGATAGAGAGCGCATAGACAAAACCCGAACACTGCTCACGGATGTCTATGACGGGAATACCAATCAAATCCAATTCACGCTGCATCAAAAACCCAGAGCCTGGAAAAAAATAGTCAGGCGTAATGGTGGCATAGACAATCATCTCAATGTCAGAGGGTTGTAAGCCCGCTCTTTCGATAGCCTGCCGTGAAGCCGCCGTCGCCATGGAGGCGTTGGTTTCTTTACCGTAAGTAAAAAACCGCCGCTCGCCAATGCCCGTCCGCTCCCGAATCCACTCATCGGAGGTCTCCATGAGCTGGGTGAGGTCGTGGTTTGTCACCACATTGTCAGGCACGTAATAGCCCAATCCAGTTATTTTGGAATACATTTTTGGGTCAAAAATTTAGGAAAAAGACAGTGATAGACTGACTTAATGGGCCTTCAAAGCAAACGAATAATCTTCCATAATCATGTTGGCGAGGAGTTTAGAGCAAGCCGTTTCGACCATCGCTTGCGCCGCTGCCTCCGACTCCGCTTCGAGTTCCATCGTGATGTGTTTGCCAATGCGCACGTCGGCTACGTTGTCTATTCCTAAATTGTGCAGGCCCAGTTTCACCGCTTTTCCTTGTGGGTCAAGGATTTCTTTCTGCGGCATGATGTTGATTTCAGCAGTAAATTTCATAGAATTAAAGCTCCTCACCCCGAAGGAGAATTTTGATTAATGCCCCCTTCGGGGGATGGGGGCTGACATAATGATATAAAGTCCAACAATGAGCGGAATGGCAGCAAATTTCAACAAAATCAGTAAAATCACCGACAGCATCAAAAAAATAAATTTGATTTCGTTGCCTTTCCACCCAAACGACTTGAATTTCAACGCAAACAGCGGTAGCTCGGCTATCAGCAAAAACGACATCACCAACGTATAACTTATCAGCGTAGCTTGATTGACGATCCACGGCTCAAACTCAGGATTGAATCGAAGTATAAATGGCAGCGATGCGACCACGATGGCGTTGGCGGGCGTAGGTACGCCAATGAACGAGTCGCTTTGGCGCGTGTCTATGTTGAATTTGGCCAAACGCAAAGCCGAAAATACCGCCATCACAAAGGCAATACTCGACATCAACACGCTGTCTAAGGCGGGATTGGCTTTTTCTAACAGTTGAAAAATAAGCATCGAAGGCAATACGCCAAACGTCACCACGTCGGCCAACGAGTCCAGCTCTTTGCCAATAGGCGAGGATTGGTTGAGCAAACGCGCCACAAAGCCATCCAAAAAATCCAATACCGCCGCCACAAAAATCAACGCGCCTGCCAATAGCCAATCGCCCCGAAAAGCACTAACGATACCCACACACCCGCAGAGCAGGTTGCCGCAAGTCATCAGGTCTTTCTTGTCCGATAGTGGTAGGGTCGTTATGGCCAGGGTACACCACGTAGTCGTCGTCGAGGGTGAGGAGTTTGGTGTAGATGCTGTTCATCAAATCGTCGTAATTGCACAGCGGGAAATCGTACCGACCAATGCTGCCTTTGAACAGTACATCGCCACTGACTATCAACTTCTGCGCATGATTGACAAACGCCACGTGGCCCGGCGCGTGACCCGGCACATAAATCACGTCAAGTTGCGAATTGCCAAAGTAAATCACATCACCTTCTTCGATAAATTCGTCGGCTTCGACAGGCTCGTAGCCCTGAATCCCCCACATTGGAGCGCGGGTCTCTACGGCTGCCAAGACGGGCAAATCGCCCTTGTGAATGTACATTTTGACACCGTATTTACGTTTCACAAAAGCACTCCCAAACACGTGGTCTAAATGACAGTGGGTTTGGAGTAAGTACTTCACCACCAGCCGATTGTCGGCAATAAACTTAGCGAGTTTTTCTTTTTCATCTTGCTGCAAGCACCCCGGGTCTATCACAACGGCCTCGTTGGTTTCGTCGTAGAGAACGTAGGTGTTTTCAGCAAAGGGCGAAAAGACAAAAGACTTTACTTGCATCATGGCTTACCAAATGTTCTTTAAGTCTTTCTTTTCGTACAAATGATTACGCTCGTTATAGACCGAGTTGGTACTTGGCCGCTTCACGCCCATTGGATTTTTGGTAGTAAGGCGATACAGCATCGAAATCGGCCACAAAAAGACGTAAAACATAATCCCCAAAATGACGCGGGAGTTAAACCAACCCAGTCCTTCGGCGAGTTTGAACCAACCTTTGACCAACAAATCGCCAAAAATCGGCACAAAAACACACAACACGCCCACAACACCCGCCGCGTACAACAGGTACGTAGCGACCGACTTAAATACAAACGAAAACACCACAAGTCCTGTGACTATCACCAACTGGGCTTTACTTTTTTCGGCTTCTGACATGAATAAATGAGTGATTGAGTGATTGAGTAATTGAGTGATTTTTCATTCATCAATTCATTCATTCACAATTAAAATAAGGTATAAATAAACGGTGCGACGGCCGACCCACCACCGATGACAATAAGCACTCCAATCAAAAGTAGGAGAATGATCATGGGAGCGAGCCACCATTTTTTACGCTCGCTCAAGAACGCCAGCAAATCTTTCAAGAAATCCATAGTATCGTAGTTTTTTGAGTGACAAAATTAGGAAATTATCATTTGCGCTGCATGATTTCGTACAGTTTTTCAGCGATGAGCGCATTCACCTTCGCGCTCGCGTGACCATCATTTTTACCCACAATTCGCTCTTCGGCGGGTATTGTGTTGAGATGTTGGCTAAGGCGTACAATCGGGATATTTTGCTGAGTAAAAAAGGTTTCAATGGGTTTTGTGTAATCGTTGCTTTTGTCCAAATTTTGCAAAAACGGCACCATCACCACGTACATCGGGGCATTGTGAGTACGGGCATAGTCCACGATTTTCTGTAAGTCACGCAGGTGCGGATTTAAGATAGTTGTATCGGTATAAGATTTCTTTACAAAATCAGTAATAGAGGCAGGTGGAATGTGCGGAAACTGCCAATAGAGGTAATTGGGCAAATAAAAACGCATCACCAACGACCCTACCCCTGGCGTTTTGATGTCTTCATAAGGCTGAAACTGCCCCAACGTAAGCCCTGCGTCTTTGGCGGCTTTCTCGATGTCGTTGGGAAAATATTCCAGCACCAACAGGTCGGGTTTTACGGGAAATTTAGCCAAACGATTGTACTCGTCGCGCGTGTCAGAACCTGACACACCGAGGTTATAAACAGCGTATTTATCAGCCCCCAACTTTTGTTCTAATCGGTCAGAAAAGCGGTCTTCCACGTTTTCGAGGCCGTGGCCCGCCGCGAACGAATCCCCCAACACCAACACTTTTTGCTTTTTATCGGCGTCGGTTTTGGGTTTGTCGCGGTAGCCTTGGTCAGTGATAGGTTTCCAGTATTTGGCAAACCAAATCTGCGAGGCTTTGCTCAAATCACCCTCGTGACTTTGTGAAACAAACATGAACACTATCTCCAAAAACACGACCAAACTCACCAACATCACCCCTAAAGTAGCGACATTGGCCAGCACACTATTTCCTTTTTTGTTTTTGGCGTTTTTGATAATACCGTAATAAAACAGGCGCAACACTTCTATCAACACCAACAGCCACACGACAGCCTTCACCAGCCGAACGTAGAAATTGTCGGTCAGTCCAGCCATTGGGTAGTCAAATTTGATGTGGAGTTTGTCAGCAAAAAAGACAAACACAAACACCACTCCCAAAAGTGCAAGGCGTATGAGGCTCGTTAGCATATCAATCCAAAGTAAACTCTTCTTTCCAGTTGTCGGTATCTTCCCAGTGGGGCTGTTGGCGTTTGTCAAAGAGATAATTGCCCACCACCAAATAATCCATTTCGGTACGCATAAAGCAGCGATAAGCGTCGTTGGGCGTACTGACAATAGGCTCCCCGCGCACGTTGAAACTCGTATTGACAATCACCCCGTAGCCCGTCAATTTTTCAAAGTCACTGATAAGCTGATAGTAGCGCGGATTGGTATGCTTGTGGACGGTCTGAATCCGCGCCGAAAAATCTATGTGCGTAATCGAAGGTAAATCCGAGCGCAAATAGTACAGTTTGTTGCGTAAATCAAGCGAGTTGAAATCGGCAGGGAGTGGCTTACGGCGTGCTTGCTGCACAGGATGGACGAGCAACATGTAAGGCGAAATCCCCTCATAATCAAAGTATTCATTCACTTTTTCGGCCAATACCGACGGGGCAAACGGGCGGAACGACTCACGGTATTTGATTTTAACGTTGAGTTTTTTCTGCATTTCGGCGTTGCGAGGGTCGCCCAAAATACTCCGAGCACCCAATGCGCGCGGCCCAAACTCCATGCGCCCTTGTACCCATCCGACTACGTTGCCTTCTGACAATATCTGAGCGACTTCTTTGGTAAGCTCGTCAAAGTTGTCAAATTTCTTAAAGGCAGCTTTGTATTTTTTGGCGACGAGTTCCACGTCTAAGTCCGAGAAAGTCGGCCCTAAATACGAGCCGCGCATGGCGTCTTGTTCATAGTTGATAACTCGTTTTTGGTCAAAATAGATATGGTAAGCCGCCAATGCTGCGCCCAATGCCCCGCCAGCGTCGCCTGCGGCGGGTTGAATAAATACCTCTTTGAAAATATTGGCTTTTTGTAATTTTCCGTTGGAGACACAGTTGAGCGCGACGCCCCCCGCCAAGCACAAATAATCTGCTCCCGTGAGGCGTTTGGCCTCGGCGGCCATTTTGACGACGACTTCTTCCGTCACGCGCTGAATCGCCAGGCCGAGATTACAGTGATGTGCTTCGAGCGGGTCTTCGGGGCGGCGCGTTTTCATGCCAAAAAATCGCTCCCAGTCGGCTTCGCGCACCATTTTGAGACCCGTAGCGTAGTCAAAATAGTCTTGATTGAGCCAAATAGAGCCATCTTCTTTGATTTCGACCAAATCGCGTTTGATGACTTCGATGTATTTCTCCACATCGGGTGAATCAGGATTGCCGTAGGGAGCCAAACCCATCAGTTTGTACTCGCCCGAATTGACTTTAAAACCCAAAAAATACGTAAAAGCTGAATACAAAAGCCCCAATGAATGTGGAAAACGCAGTTCTTTGAGGATGGTCATTTTGTTGCCTTCACCCAAACAAATAGAAGCCGTGGCCCACTCTCCTACCCCGTCAATCGTCAGCACGGCAGACTTCTCGTAAGCCGACGGATAAAAAGCACTTGCGGCGTGCGAAAGGTGGTGCTCAGGAAAAAGGAGCTGAACGGGCTTCTTCTTATCGTATCCTATTTTGACGAGTTCCTCGTTGATGAGGCGTTTGAGAAACATTTTTTCTTTGAGCCACACGGGTATCGCCGTAATAAATGAGCGAAATCCTTTGGGCGCAAAAGTGTAGTAGGTTTCGAGTAACCGCTCAAACTTCAAAAGCGGTTTGTCATAAAAAACAATCGCATCGAGTTCGTTGAGGGTAGTTCCGCCGTATTCCAAGCAAAACTTAACGGCATTGGTGGGAAAATTGGGGTCGTGTTTTTTGCGAGTAAAACGTTCTTCTTGCGCTGCTGCTACAATCTCCCCGTCTTCAATAAGGGCTGCGGCGGAGTCGTGATAAAAGGCGGATATACCAAGTATTTTCATAGAATGACTTAAAGTGCAGGCCACAAAACTAAGGACGAATCACGGATTTACCAAAAAAACTGATTCAACGGTACATTCTAAGGGTATTCTAATGTGGTTTCTGAAACATAGTAAAGGAGCCTCTCGTTTATTGAACACATACCATCATTTATTTGACAAAATGAAAAAACTGCTGAGATTTTGGGGAGGGGTAGGCACCGTGTTGTTGTTGTCTTGGCTTAGTGCAAAATACTACGACTGCTATTTTGCAAACTGTGACGGTATTGTGTATTCGCTCAATATCAACGTACTCTTCGGTTATTTGGGTGGCTTTGGCGCGACAATCGCCCTGCTGACGGCGGGCTTAAAATCAAAGTTTCAACCTGTTGTCAACGTTTCTTTGTCTTTGCTGAGTTTATTGTTTTTTTGGGTTTTGGCCGAAGTGCTTTGCGCAGGTCTCATTCAAATAGGCATAAGCGACAGCGAGCGTCCTTTCCACTCACGGGTGCTATTGTCCCAAAAATGGCTCAATCATCAGAAATTGTTTTGGGGAGATATGCACCCGCAGTTTGCACGGTGGCGTCCTGCCAATGACACCCTGACCATACATCCTTGCCATGGCGACTCTATCACAATAGCCACAAATTCATCTGGCGCGCGCGACGTCGAGCGAACTGTCAAAAATCGCTCTCAACGAAAACGAGTCGTGATGATGGGCGATTCTTTTGTCGAAGGCTATCTTGTCAATACGCCCCAACGTCACTCTAATCTGATGGAAGACGCAACCCAATGCGAACACCTCAACTTTGGGCTTAATAGCACTAGTCCCATTAATTATTATTTGACGTATAAGCACTTAGCAAAACAATTTGAGCATGACGTAGTTACTGTTGGCATTTTGCCCGCCAACGATTTTGAAGACTACACGCCTCAACAAAAAACTCACTTGCTCAAATACCCCATTTATCGTCCTTATTGGGAAGGCGAGTTTCCCAATGCCTCCATCAAATACTCACTGGCACACATCAATCAGTCGGTAGGCGCACCTAGCAGTCGCAACCGACTCGTTCATATTCAGCAAGTGGTTGATTCAGTGTATCGTACTTTACCTTTGAAAGACAAGCTATTGACCGAATTGAGCCTTAACTCGTACTTGTTCAACCAGATTCTATCGCTCCAACTCGCTTACCGAAAACAAACACAAACTGCGCAGAGCAGTTTTAGTGCTAATTTTTTTGAAAATCGGTGGGGTGCATTTGAACATTCTTTGGTGCAGCTCATCCAAGAGGCCAAGGGCAAAAAAATGATTTTTTACCTTATTCCTATTTTGGACGACATAGAAATGTATCACCAAAATCGGATTGACGACCTCTCGCCCAAATTAGAAGCATTGTGCGCTCGTCATGATGTCACGCTTATCAATTTGCTGCCCGTATTTCACGCCCAAGGCTCGGCACAATGGAATAGTTTCTATGAGCCTTGCGACGGTCACTTTACGCCAAAAGGAGAAGCATTTGTTGCAAAAACACTCCTCGCCCATCCTGCGTATCGAAATGCCTTGGGACTGCCCTGACTTATTCAATACGCACCGATTGACAATAAAACCAATGTACAGGCTTCTTCGGCTTGAATGTGGTTTTGGCGCAGCAATGCCGCAAAATCAGGGTTCTCGGTACCTGGATTAAAAATAACTCTTTGGGGGCGTAGCGACAGCACATAATCGTACCATTCGGGCTGATTGCGCGGCCCCACGTAGAGCGTCACGGTGTCTATTTCTCTAAACTGCGGGCGAGTAACGTGGATGGGCTGCCCCGCTACTTCACCTTCCTTGATTCCTACCAATCGAATCGGATGTCCGTGTTCCACAAGGCGATGAGCCGCCATGAAGGCATACCGCTCTGGATTGGTAGAGGCTCCTATAATGACCGTTTTTTTCATTTGTTTATATTTACTTCAACATTTTTTGTTATTTTTAAAACCTTTTGCCACCACAAAATGATTTATAATAGGTAAACAAATAGATTGATCAAATCAATAATAAGCTGATTTTCAAGCCCTTTTAGAAAAAGCCATTAAACATTTATTTGTTTATTTTGTTTTAAACAATAGGCGCCAATAAACGCACCCAAACCATGACCGAAAAACCATCCCAAGTTCAGTACTGGAACGAAAAATGGGTTGTGATTCCGTTTGACGGAGTCGAAAATCCACCTCGCTACGAAGTTTCTAATTACGGGCGTATTCGTAGTTTCCAAAGCGGTAACACCAAAGGGACTATCATACGTGGCTCGGTAATACAGGGCTATCGTTCGCTTAATATTCGGGTAGTTGGTGGCAAAACCATCAACCGATACGTTCATAAATTAGTGGCTGAGTTATTTACTGGGGGTCAAAGTGAATCCAAGAAATACGTCATTCACCTTGATTTTGACAAACAAAACAACCGCGCTGAAAACCTTAAATGGGTCACCAAGGATGAGATGGTCGAGCATAACCGCCAAAATCCCTCGGTCATCAACCGCAAAATTCCGCGCAAAACGCGCAACTATAAGCTCACCGAAAGCAAGGTAAAAGTCATCAAAAAAATGCTCCGCAACGAAAAGAATCGCCTCAAAACGATTGCGAAGCAGTTTGGCATCACCCATACCCAGCTCAATCGAATCCGTTCGGGAGAAAATTGGCGACACGTCACTCTCGACGACGAATAGCCTACCCGCCAATCGTGGACATGGATTCCGACACAGCCCCTGTACTTCGTTTTGCTTCCGCCTCAAAGCCATCTTTGGCGCGGTGCTGGAGCGTCTCTTGTATGCGCCACTGAATCGCTTCATCAGAAAGCCCTTGCCGCAACAAGTCCCTGATATTGAGCGCGGCCTCGCCGTATAGGCACGTCCGAAAATCTCCCTGCGGGGTAAGTCTGACGCGGTTGCAAGTACCACAAAAAGTACGGCTAAACGCCGCAATGATGCCTACGGAGCCTTTGTGGTCGGGGATCTGGTAATTGTAGGAAGTAGAAGCGGGCGGGTCGGGGAGTTTGTAGATCCCTGGATAGTGCTTTTTCAATTCTTCCAAAATTCGACGATGACTCCAAAACTCTTCGTATTGGTGCTGCCCTTCTCCGTTGAAAGGCATCTCTTCGATGAACCGTACGCTTACATCGTGCGTGCGGGTGAGTTCGGCCATCGGAATCAAGTCTTCAATATTTTTGCCTGACATAACCACCGCGTTGAGTTTGGTCTGAATTTGGTGCGCTTGCAACGCCTCAAAAGTTTGCCAAACACGCTCAAACTCATCACGGCGGGTAATCTCAAAAAACCGCTGACGGTCGAGACTATCCAAACTCAAATTGACCGATTTAATCCCCAGTCGTTTCAAATCTGGCACCAAGGGCGCGGTCAAAACCCCGTTGGTGGTGAGGTTGATTTGACGTAATCCTTCGATTTTACTTATTTTTTCCAAAAACTCCATCATTCCCCGCCGTACAAAAGGCTCACCGCCCGTAATGCGTACTTTGTCAATGCCCATTTGTACCATGAGTTTTACGGTACGCTCCATTTCTTCCCACGTCAGCAAGTGGGGCTTGGGTACGTAGTTGATACCTTCTTCGGGCATACAGTAAAAGCAGCGCAGGTTACAGCGGTCGGTCACTGCCAATCGCAAATACGTAATCGGGCGTCCGTGGTTGTCAATGATAGGTTTCAAGTAAATGAGTGTTTTATGGAAAAACTCGGCGCCGTTTGGCAGGTGCAAGTTACAGCATTGCACAATGTTTTGGTTCGCTTTTAAACAGAACTTTTTGGGAAGATTGAAAGTTCTGTTTAAAAACCAATTTTTTGTGAAAAAACACCTCAAATACTCCGCACTCTTTTTGGTAGGCTTCCTTTTAGCCGCCTGTTCTTCTCCCACCGACGACACCGTTCAGACCCCTGCCTCTTACTACGATTTGAAAGGATTTATCGCTCATCAAATCACCGAACTTAAGAAACGTAAGCCATTGGTAACAAAACAGATGAGCGTAGGCGAAACGTCGGAGTCCACGCAAACTACCGACATTGACTGGGGCAAAGAACTTGACCTTTTTGCCCAAGCCGACCTCAACAAGAAGGCGTATTTGTTGAGTTACGACACTGCAAATCCCGACCCCAATACGCTGGTCTATACGCTCAAAAAGGGAGAAAAACTACCCGTGAAGTTGTTGAAAATAACGCTGGACGCCACCCACCAAAAACCTGCTCGTGTCGAAGCCCAACTCAGTGAAGATAACCAACTGTACGATTCGGCCAAAACACTCACCCTGACCGCTACTATGCGTCCCGAAGGTATTTGGATGGTCAAGACCTACGAAATCAGCGGGTTTCAGCACCTCGCCCTGACCGACAAAAAGGCATTTCGAGTAACGGGGACAATTCGTTAGTCATTGGCTATCATTCCCTCGCCTGCATCCAGGTCATCGAAGGGGGAATATCCTGCTCAATCTCTTTGCGAATACGCTCCACAATGTCTTCGACGGGCGTATCGGGGGCGAAGCGAATCGGGGCTTTGAAGCGTACCGAAAGTATAGAATTACGTTTTTTGAAGCGAAGTCCTTTTTTGTCAAATGCCCTTCTGAATCCATTAATCACAATTGGCACCACGATGGGGTCATTGTCCAGCACCAAATGTCCCGTGCCTTTGCGGATAGGCGCGTAAGGGCTGGTAGTCCCCTGCGGAAAACTCACCACCCAGCCGTGTTGGAGGGCTTGGGCTACTTTGTCACTGGCGGCGGTATCGCGCCCACGCTGTACGTTCTGCCCCGCTGCTCGCCACGACCGCTCCACCGTCAGCGCGCCTCCGAGGCCAAAAATACGAGGCACCAGCCCTCCTTTCATGGTTTCGCTCGCAGCCACGTAGTAGCTACGCACGCGCGGCGACAACAAATACAACGGCGGAATAATGGTGTTTTTGAAACCCCATTTGACACTACAAAAAATGTGATAAAAACAAATCACATCGGCAAAATAGGTCTGATGGTTGGAGAGAAACAAGACCCCGTTTTCGGGTAGGCTCTCCAAATGTTCCGTGCCTTCAATGCGGATTTTATTGACCACCGTAAACCGAAAATAAGTAGCCCACCCCAACACGAAAATCAAAATCCGCTTCACGAACAGCGAATTACGAAAGGGGTCACATTCGAAGATGCCCAAAAAATCAAAAAAAGCGAGCCATTTGGGTAAATAGCTAAACCGAGTCGTAGGGCTGTGAGGTGTCATCTTGCGTATGGGTTACGCCAACTCTAAAAGCGGGTTTTTGACCAAAAAAGCATCCAACAACTCATTGAAGCGGTCGGGATGCTCCATCATGGGTGCGTGACAGCACTTGTCAATAAAATACAACTCAGAATTGGCAATGAGGCGATTAAACTCGTGGCCTACGTTGGGCGGGGTAATGGTGTCGTTGAGTCCCCACACGAGCAGTGTAGGTACTTCTATTTGATGGAGTTCTTTGGCGATGTTGTTGCGTTGGGCCGATTTGGCAATCGCCACTATGCTCATGCACTTCGGAATGCTGTTGGTGGTTTCAAACACTTCATCAATCAGCTCTTTGGTGGCTACTTTGGGGTCATAAAAAGTATAGGCTACGCGCTCGGCGATGTATTCATAACTCCCACGCTTGGGGTACGAACCTCCCATGCCGTTTTCAAACAAGCCCGAACTCCCCGTCAGTACCAAGCGTTTGACCTGTTCGGGATACGCTATCGTGTAAAGAATGGCAATATGCCCACCGAGCGAGTTGCCGATGAGCGTCATGTCGGAGAGGTTTTGTGACTGGACAAAACCATGGGTAAAATTGACCAACGCCTCCAAGCCTGCCTCACGCGGGTTCATTTCATAAATCGGCAGCATCGGAATCACCACGCGGTAATCTTTCTTGAAATGATTAATGACGCCGTCCCAATTGCTCAACGCTCCAAACAAGCCGTGCAGCAGCAGCAGTACGTCGCCTTTGCCTTCATCTATGTAACGATAGCCCTCAGATTCTTTGATTAAGTAACTCATAATCAATGGTTATTAGTCTTGATGAAATTATAATTATTCTATTAAAAATAGGGTAACTTTGTAAATTAACATGCAAAGATAAGAATAATTAACTAATTGTAAATAAAGTTATTGTTATTTGACCAACATTGTAATTAGCAAAAACAAAAATTGTACTATTCTTAGTTAGACTACTGGCCACTTAAACGTAGAGCTAAGATTGATACGCTGCCCCGTGGCTTGCGACTTGCGGGCCGCTTCGATGATTTCTAAAACGTGCAGGGCGTGTTCGGCGGCGATAAGTGGCTCACTGCCAGTGACAAGTGACTCCGCTATAACCGATGCCCCCTGCTCCCACACGTAGCTGCCCGCGTCGGTGGCGTAGCGTTTGCCTTTCTCGTCGTCGAGGGTAGCCATATCCACCCCAAAAGGCTTCCAATCGTAGCCTATCAAGTGCATGGCTCCGCGCGTACCTACTATCGAAATCGTAGGTTTTTCTTGACCGCTGCCTTCGTGTCCGTAAGGGTCAAAATAGTTGAACCCGCACTGTACGTGCGAAAGCGCGCCGCTTGCGTGCTGCATGAGTACCATCGCGTTGTCTTCGGCTTCTACTTTGATTTTGCCCTTGTCATCTACTTGCCGCTCGGTGGTGAGAACGTTGGTCATGGCTACGACCGACTTCACTGGGCCGAGCAATCCGCTCAACGTGGCCAAGTTATACACTCCCAAATCGGGCAGGCTTCCGCCACCTTGCTCATAAAAAAACGCCGACCAAGTGGGTCCCAAATGCCCATAATGCGCGTGGGCGGCGGCTACTTTGCCAATTTTACCTTCGTTGATGGCTTTGGCCATAAACGCAAACTGCGGACTATTGACCACGGCGGGCGCGCCCCAAATTCGTACTTTCTTCTGAATCGCCAAATCAAGCAACGCGCGGCCTTCTTGGTATGTATTGGCCATGGGTTTTTCGCTCCACACGTGCTTTCCTGCCATGATGGCGAGGCGATTGAGCCGCCCGTGTTCTTGCATATTGGTGAGATTGACCAGCAAATCAAACGCCGCTCCTGCAAGCATCTGGTCTATGTGGGCGTATTGATTGGGGACTTTATATTTGTCGGCGGCGGCGCGGGCGCGGTCGGGCTTGATGTCGCAAACGCTCACGAGTTGTACGTGCGGCGACTTCGACAAGTGCGGCAGGTACATCCCCGACACGCTGCCGCACCCGATGAGTCCGACGCGGATTTTGCGGTTTTGGTTCATGGCTTGCAGTGGCACCAACGCCGCTGCCAATCCGAGCGTTCCTATTTGTTGTAAAAATGTTTGACGAGAGATAGATTCAGCAAGATTCATAAAAAATGGATTTGATATTTCCCCAAAAATAGAAAAATACGAGGAAATAATTGCAGGAGATGGAGAATTTTACAAAAAGTAGATTGGATGTTTTTTTGCGTGTAAAACCCCATTTCGCTACTTTTGGGGAAAACATTTTCTTCAAGCCAATCTATGTTCCGTCTTCAATCTGCTCGTTTACAACTGATTCCGCTCAATCTCGACCAACTTTTGCTGTACAAAAACGACTACGCGGCTTTGTGCCGTAGCTTGGGCGTCGAGCCTTTGGCGATTGTGATGGAAGAGGTATTCCAAGCGGAGTTTGACGATGCGTTGGTCAATTATTGGATTCCCCAAACGGCAGCCAATCAAACCGACTATCGGTGGTTTACCAACTGGCTCATGGTCGAAAATGGCACCAATGTTCCCGTGGGAGGCATTGGCGTAGCGGGTTTGCCCAACGACGAGGGCGAAACCGAAATCGGCTATGGATTGGGCATAGCACACCGAGGCAAAGGCTACGCTACCGAGGCTTTGGCACTCCTGTCTCACTGGGTGTTGTCGCATGGTTTTGTAAAAGCGATCATCGCGCATACACCCGTTGATTTGAAAGGTTCTCAGCGGGTTTTGGAGAAAGTCAACTTCAAAAAAATCTCTGAAAATGAAGGGATTGTTTTGTGGAGGAAAGAGATTTGACAACTTTGCGAATCAACCCCACAAAGGTTTTGAACCCTTGTGGGGATAGAATATCACTCTTCCCGCTTGATGACGGAAGTTTGGAGGTCGAGGATGTAGCCGATGGATTGGGCTTGTTCTTTGGCGCGTCGTTGGCTTTTGAAGGGGCCCGCCACGAGTTGATAGCTATCGCTCTCATTATCAGGAGGAAGCATTTTGGTCGAATACCCTCCCTGTGCCAAGTCACGCTTGAGGCCGTTGGCCGCTTCCGAGGACTTGAAATTCCCGAAGAAAACATAATATGCTACTTTTTTGGGAATAACAGTATCGGTTTTGACCGCAAAAGCAGTGCTATCCGTCGCTTTTTCAACGACTTGCGTAGGCTGGCTGTCCCAGGCGGTGTCAATCGGTACGGCTGTCGTGGTAATCGTCGAAATACTATCCTGCGAAGGTA
>JALOLW010000451.1 GCA_025455795.1 Spirosomataceae bacterium | reverse complement strand
AAAGACACGTTTCAACACTTTGTACGCATAATCTCCTGGTCCTCGCCCGTCACCGTGCGTGATGAAAAAACGTCCCCCAACTCCCGGAGGGGGAGCAAATTTCTCTCCTCTTTCGGGGGTTGGGGGGCCTACGACCAACTCCAACGGCTCTCGGTACGTTTTGATGTTGAGTTCTGTCTCGAAGTAGTCGCGCATCCACATGTCGTGATTGCCCGGAAAGGCGATGATTTCTACGCCCGCGTCGGTGAGTGCGGCGAGTTTGCCCAACAGCCTCACAAAACCACGCGGCACTACGCGGCGGTGTTCATACCAAAAATCAAAAATATCACCTACCAAGCATATCAAACGGGCGTCGTGCTTGATGCTGTCCAACCACGCCACCAAGCGACGCTCGCGGGCGTGACTCGTGGCGAGGTCAGGTGCACCGAGGTGGAAATCGGACGCAAAATAGATTTTTTGGGAAGGAGTAAGTTCAATTACTTTACGATGGACAATTTCGGACATTAAGCAACAACCAGTTATTGATTATCAATGATTTGTAATATCTTTTGCAGCACTCCTCACTCGTGGCACGACTGCCAAGCCTCGCTATCGAGTCGTGCCACGAGTTGTTGAATCACTCAACTCCTCCAACTCTTGCTGCTGCCGCAAGTGGTGGCGGTGGTGCATTTCCATACAGTGGTACCATTCGTGGGCATTGAGCCACCCAAAGGCTGGGTGCATGGCCTTGTATTCACCCGCATCGTTGGCGACGGCCTCCGTAATACTCTGTGCATCCGATACGATTTTGGCAAACAAAACGCGGTATTCATCGCGGCTTTTGGCGACGGGTTCGGGGCCGCGCACCGCTTCGGGCACTTTCACTTTGATAGGAGGCATCCCACCATATTGAAAGATATTGTCACCCCATTTGTTTTTATCGCCGCCAATTTGCCCCTTGCGTTGTTCGAGACAGCGGGCGATGTTGGCCAAAAAGAAATAATTGGATGAAGTAAATAAATGCTCGTACATCTGCCCCAACGACCACACTTCGGGGTCGGATTTGTAAAAAAACTGTTCGTCGGTGTAGCGGTCGAGGGCGGCCATGTAGCCGTTCATCAATTCGGTAAAAATCGTCGAGATTTCGGTAGGGGTCTTTTGAGTGGTCATGTAGCGATTGGTTTTGATGATAACTTGTAACGTGTGCCAAAAACAAAAAAAGCGACGCCATGCGTGGCGTCGCTACAAATATCCACTAAAATTTGATTTATGCCAACTTCCAGCCGTCGCGGTACTGACGCTTCACAAACTGATTGGCATCCTCGAAATTGGTGATTTTCATGTTGTTGCCATCCCACAACAACCGATTGCGACCGTAATAATCGAAGCCATTGCCTTTGGGTTTGCGGAGCATGTAGCTGCGTATCGCCAAGTTGCCCATCAGTACGGTTTCGGTGAGCGGCCCAGAGTAGTCAAACGACGAGGTGAGGGCTTTGTGCTTGTCACTACCGAAGCCCGCCTTACACGCTTCTGTCCAAAACATCTGGTGACCCCATTCGGGCAAAGTGGTGGCTGCGAGATTGTTGCGGTCTTCTTTGGGGGTTTCAAACTTGTCGCCATTTTTCAAAAACAACTTCGGGTTCAAACCGTACATTCCGCAACTTATCATGCCTTTGGTACCGATGAGATAGATACCGTTGGCACCGCCGTCGTCGCTCATGGGTTCATCCAACGGCAAAAACTCAGGGCGGAAAGGCTTCAAACCGCCGTCCATCCACACCATGTTCATGGGGGATTTGTTCTTTTTGGTAGCTGGAAACTTAATCTGTACTTGTGACGACGGTGGACAGCCTTCTGGAATCCATTCGGGTTGCCAATCTTTGAGAAATACCGCCCCCACGCTACATTCTACTTCGGTGGGGTAGTTGAGGCCCAACACGCGAAAAGGCGTGTCCATTGTATGACAGCCGATGTCGCCGAGCGCGCCCGTGCCAAAATTCCACCATCCGCGCCATTTAAAGGGGTGATAGCCCGGGTGATAGTCCACCCAATCGGCAGGGCCTACCCAGTTTTCCCAGTTGATGCCGTCGGGCATATTGGGCTTGCCATTTGGCACAGGAATCCCCTGCGGCCACACGGGGCGATTGGTCCAGATATAAACAGTATGCACGGGGCCGATTTTGCCTTCGTCAAACCATTTCACCATCTGCTGTTGGGCGGGATTCGACGCACCTTGGTTACCCATTTGGCTCACTACCTTGTACTTACGCGCGGCTTCGGTGAGCATACGTGCCTCGTAAATGTTGTGGGTGAGGGGTTTTTGGACATACACGTGCTTGCCCATCTGCATGGCCGCCATCGCAATCACGGCGTGGTTGTGGTCGGGCGTGGAGATGGTCACTGCGTCAATGTCCTTGCCGATTTCACTCAGCATTTTGCGCCAGTCAGCAAAACGCTTCGCGTCGGGAAACTTCGCGGCAGTGCCTTTGGCCGAGCCGTTGAAGTCCACATCGCAGAGGGCCACCACATTGTTGGCTCCTTTGTTGTAGGAGTTGTTGATGTCGCTTGAGCCTTTGCCCCCCGCCCCGATAGCGGCCACGTTGAGCTTGTCACTGGGTGCTACGAAGCCTTTTCCCAAGACATGGCGCGGTACAAAGTAAAAACTACCTACGGCCAAAGCTCCCTTTTTGACAAAATCGCGCCGAGAGGTGGCGTTTGTTTCTTTTTGTTGTTTCATAATGAAAAAGTCCCCCAACCTCCCAAGAGGGAAATTTTAGTTAGATAAAGCTGTGAATCAACTTTATGGAGGTTATTGGGTTGGAAATAGATTTTAATAAAGAGGCGATTTTCTCCGTTTTCTAACGTAGAAATGAGTCAAAAATTTTAAGAAGAATAGTCACGCTTTTGTCGGTCATCTCAAAGACCCAACTCGGAAAAATCCCCAACAGAAGCGTCATCATCGCCAAAGGGATGAGCATGAGTTTTTCGCGGGTGTTCAAGTCAGAAAGCAGCGCGATTTCGGCGTTGTTTTTGGCCCAAAGAGGACCGAAGTACATCCGTTGGAGTGTCCACAAAAAGTAGGCTGCTGCCAACACAATGCCCAACACCCCCAAGGCCGCCAACCACGTAGGCAGCATGGCCGATTTAAAGCCGCCCATCAAGGTAAATAGTTCGCCCACAAAACCCGAAAAGCCAGGCAATCCAAGCGACGCAAAAAAGGCTATGCCCGTCAGCACCGTAAACTGCGGCATCTGTGCGATAAGCCCTCGATAACTGTCAATGAGGCGGTTGTGGGTGCGGTCGTAAAGCACACCTACCACCAAAAACAGCATGGCCGACAAAATACCGTGGCTCACCATCTGATACACCGCGCCGTTTAAGCCCTCGGCGGTCAAAGAAGCAATACCCAACAACACAAAACCCATATGGGACACCGACGAGTAGGCAATCATCTTCTTCAAGTCGTTTTGTGCCAATGCGTTGAATCCACCGTAAACAATCGAAAC
>JALOLW010000059.1 GCA_025455795.1 Spirosomataceae bacterium | reverse complement strand
CATTTTGGCAGCATAGATGTACTGGTCAATAACGCCGCGATTGACGCCAAATTTGACAAGTCGGGGATGTCGAAAGTGAACCAAAGTCGGTTTGAAAACTATCCTTTGGATTTGCTGCGAAAATCGGTGGATGTCAACCTGACGGGGACCATCATCGTGACGCAGGCCGTGTGCCGCCAAATGCTCCAGCAAGGTCACGGCAACATTATCAACGTAGCTTCTACGTACTCGGTCGTAGCCCCCAATCAATCGCTCTACGACTTTGGGCAAGGTATCCAAAACTACAAGCCGATTGACTACATTGCGTCTAAGTCGTTTATTCCCAATTTCACCCGCTACATCGCCACGTTTTATGCCTCAGAGGGGATTCGGTGCAACGCCATCGTGCCGCACGGTATTCTCAACAACCACGATGACGCTTTTTTGAGCAATTTTGCCCAACTTTCGCCCCTCGGTCGTATGTGCGACCGCGACGAACTGCGCGGGCCGTTTACGCTCTTGGCTTCCGATGAGTCGAGCTACATGACGGGTTCGGTGCTTATGGTTGATGGAGGGTGGACGGCTTGGTAGCGACTTGCACCATCCTCACGCCCACGTTATCGCCGCTGTAAAGGCTCAAAAGCGCGGCGGGCATTTGTTCGATACCTTCCATGATGTCTTCTTTGGGATGAAGTTTGCCCGCCCTAATCCACTCGGCCAACTGACGCTCGTACTGCGGGAATTTGTGGAAATAATCATACACAAAAAAGCCTTGCATTTTGGCATCTTGCTTGCCAATTCGCCACAGATTGCGCGCGCGATGGTATTCTTCGGGCGATTTGAGGTACTCCGAAATCCGTCCACAGATGGCAATTCGGGCATTTTTTCGGATTCGGCCCAAGACTTCATCGAGGACTTCTCCGCCTACGTTGTCAAAAAATACATCAATGCCGTCGGGAAAAAGAGCATCTAATTGTGCGGGTAGGTTGTCGTTTTTGTAATCAATGGCCGCATCGTAGCCCAACTCTTCGGTCAAAATACGGCATTTTTCAGCCCCTCCTGCAATGCCTACTACCTGTTTTACGCCGAGGGCTTTGGCCACAAACGCCACCTGACTCCCCACGCCGCCCGCCGCCCCCGATACGAGCATCTGGTCGGAGGGATTTAGCTCGCAGATTTCGCGCGTACCTATCAATGCCGTAAACCCACTCATGGCCAACGTGCTGATACCGTGCGAAATGGGCAGTTCGGGATAGTTCATTTTGTAAATCAAATAATACGGGTCGTTGCCGTCCACCATGGCATATTCGCGCCAGCCCAATTTGGCCTGAATAAAATCACCAACCTGATAATGAGGATGTTTGCTCTCAATTACTTGACCTACCCCACGGCCTATCATCACGTCGCCGAGGTTCAGATGGCGCTCAAAAGGGGCTTCATTGGTCATGTAGCGAAGCATCACCGGAGCAACCCCCAAATAGTGCGTTTTGACCAAAAGCTGGCCTTCGTTGATGACGGGGATTGGGGCGGTGTCGAGCGAGAAATTGTCTATCGTAGCCAATCCTTGCGGACGGCTTTTGAGCGTCCACTGACGCATCGTTGGGGGCAATGGTTGAGGCACAAAATCAGAAACAACCGCAGGGCGAGCGTTGTCCAACTGATAAACCACCACCAAATGCCCGTCGGCGTCGTACAAACCTGCTTCTGTACGCGCGGGCGGTGACATGACCACGTGCAGTGCTTGGTGCGTAAGTCCGAGACGTTGGGCTTGGGCCAAAACACTTGCCACGTCTGCGACATTGACGACAATAGCCGATGTCACCAAACCTTCTTTTTGAGACTGATAGTCAGGCACTTCAATCAATGCCAACGTGCGCTGCTGCTGCGCCGAACTCAGCGTAGCAAAGCGCGTAGCGACTTGGCGCGGGATGCGAAAAACACTGTATGAATAAGATGCTGGCGTATCGTCGCCGATGTATTCTACCACAAAGCCCAACACATCACGATAAAAACGGAGGGATTGGTCAATATTGGCCACTACCAAAGCAGCTCGTTGAAAATAAGGAAGGGAACGTGGAGGAGTAGCAAGCATAGTTGAAGGGTTTGCGACAAAGATAAGGTTTTGACCCAAAAGGATTCGAGAAAATTTTGCCCTATCTTTGTCAAAATTTGTTGGTCAATCATGAAAATAGACACCACTACTTTACAGAAAATAGCGCATTTGGCGCGCCTTGAAGTCAAGCCCGAAGAAGAGGGCGCGTTGGTACAAAGCCTCGAAAGTGTCCTGTCGTGGATGGAGCAGCTCAATGAGCTCGACACCACCGATATTCAGCCCTTGACGCATATTTCTGCCGAAATCAACGTCATGCGCGACGACATCACAGGCACGCACCTGCCGCGCATACAAGCCTTACGAAACGCCCCCGCCCACGACGAAGTCCATTTTAAAGTCCCCAAAGTGATTGAGTAAAAAAAGAGGATTTTGCTAATCAAATGGGCAGAGATTTGAGTTGTTGTATAAAAGTTGTGTCATGCCCGAACTCCCCGAAGTTGAAACCTACCGACGGTATTTTGAAGCTACTTCGCTTCACCAACCGCTGGATTTTTTGGAAGTAGAAGACCACAAACTCCTCACTACCGATTATGCCACCCTCACCGAAACCCTCATTGGACAGGCGTTTGTGGGTACAGAGCGCGTTGGCAAAAACCTGTTTGCTTTTACCGATGGCGGTGCTACTTTGCACCTTCATTTTGGCATGACGGGCGATTTGGAATACTATCATTCCTCCTTGACACGCCCTCGACACGCGCGTATCGTGTTTGGGTTTAGGTCGGGATTTTGTCTGGGGTTTATCTGTCCACGCAAGTTTGAGCGCATTGGCTTGGTAGAAAGTGTGGCTTCATACCTCCAAAAAAAGAAAATCGCGCCCGATGGCCTACAAATCAGTCTTGTTCAACTGACCAAAAACCTCCAAAAAAGAAAAGCACTCATCAAACCCACCCTGCTCGACCAAAGCACCGTGGCTGGTATTGGCAATTGGATTGCCGACGAAGTGCTATTTCAGGCCAAAATCCACCCCGAACAACCCTGTAATACACTCACCGACAGTCAGTTTTTGGTGCTTCACCAAGCCATACGACACGTACTCCAAACAGCCATAGAACACGAAGCCAACTACGATTTTTTTCCCAAAGATTTTATCATCCACGCCCGCGAATGGGGCGAATCTCCGTATAGCGTTCCCGATAGACACTTGGACTGCCCGTGCGGAAAAGTCCGCATCGCCCAAAGCCGCGTAGGAGGAAGAGCTACGTATTTTTGTCCGATGTGCCAACTGTTGCCATAGTTCTCCACAAAATCTTGCAGATACGTTTGGTTTTCAAGTAGTAAAGCCGTACTTTTGCGCTCCATTTTGGAAAAACATATTAAACCGCAAAAATCATGTACGCAATCGTAGAAATCGCGGGGCAGCAATTTAAAGTAGAAAAGGGCCAACAAATCTTTACCCATCGTTTGGAAGGAGATGTGGACGCTGCACTCGTATTTGACAAAGTATTGCTGGTGGACAACGAAGGTACCATCAGCGTAGGCGCACCGACGGTAACCGGTGCCACCGTAAATGCTACCATCGTGGAGCATCTCAAAGGCGAAAAGGTAATCGTCTTCAAGAAGAAACGCCGCAAGGGTTATGTCAAGAAAAATGGTCACCGCCAAGCCTTGACTAAAATCAGCATTGACGCAATCACTTTGTAAGTAGTGGTAGGTTGATAAAGTCCGAAACAAAAAACTTAAACGATAAAAGAAAATGGCACACAAAAAAGGCGTAGGTAGTTCGAAAAACGGACGCGAATCGGAAAGCAAACGCTTGGGCGTGAAGATTTTCGGTGGTCAAGCGGCCATTGCAGGCAATATCATCGTGCGTCAGCGGGGTACCAAATACCACCCTGGCAACAACGTGGGCATCGGTCGTGACCATACCCTCTTTGCTTTGACCGACGGTAAAGTACAATTTACCAAAGGGAAAAACGATAAGTCAGTTGTACACATCGTAACGGCAGAAGCGTAAGTCTTTCCACCAAGATCATAGTCTTGCATTTGGAATCGGTATCGAAGCAGTTCGGTACCGATTTCTTTTTTTAGGGCATCGGCGAGTCAAATCCGCTGATAAATACCTTTCCACTGAGTAGCACGGTAGCGTTTGGCCAAAGCAGGCAATCTAACAAACAGCTTTGGCATCAGTGAAGCCTTGTCTATCACGTAGGTAGGCGGATCGGCAGTAAAGTTGTTATAAATGCTAATAACACTTTCGTAGCTGTCCAATCGCTCAAAATCATACCGTGCCAGCTCCCAGTTGAGGTAGGCCGTAGCGGGGTAGTTGTTTTTGTATTCGCCTTCGTCTTGACCCAACACCACGATTTTTTGTTGTTGAATTTGGGCGGGCAGTACGCTTTCTTTGACCGTCAGTTCAGGCAAAGTGTTGGGCTGAGTAGGCGTAAGAAAGCCTCGATAATGGATGAACAGTATCCAAAAAAACACGCCCAAAAACATGAGTTCGGCGACCCAACGACGCTTGATGAGCATAAAGAAATTGACGGCAAAAAAAGCAAACGGGGCAATAAATATAACAAACTGCAAAGGAGCTAAGTACGACATAAAGCCGATGGTGAGTAGTGTCGTAAGCAACCAAAAAATCATAATTTGCTGACAGCGCGTTTGATAATTGACAAACCGGGGGTAATTGATGGTTTGCAAAAAACCAAGCACACCCAACCCAAAGGCCACTGCAAAGGTATTGATGACCGTTTGAAAGTCACTGAGTCGGTACTGAAACGTGGAGGAGATAGAACCCATCAGATTGCGGGCTAAATCGTCGAGTGTATTTCGAAAGAAAAAAAAGAGCAGCGTCAGGCCAATCGGGAACAAAAACCCAAAAGCCCCCAAAGCGTATTGGCGAAAATTCGTACCCGAATAGAGTATCAAAGACACAATAGCCCAAATAGAAAAAAAACCAAAAGGAAGATAAAACAACGTGGAAACACTGAGGTAAAAACCCAATTCAAATACCTCATCAGTAGCTCCTTCGCGTTGGATTTGTTTGATGATTGTACCAAAAGCCAACAACACAAAAGTAGTAGCCATCAATACTGGCGAGAGCGTACTGCAATCAAAAGACACATTGGCAAAAAGCAGGTACAAAACCCCCGGCACGTAGTTGCGCTCGGTAAAAAGCTGACGCTCATTAGAAATATAATTGAAATAGAGGGCTTGAAGCAGTATCAGCAGATTGGCCAGGGTACGGTGAGCTGCGGGAGACCTTCCAAATAGTTCGTCCACAATCCAATAAACCACCGCCGACAGTGGGCTGATATTGTCCCATACATCGCGGTAAATCATAAAACCTTGTCCCATTTTCTCACCTATCAGCATCCAACTCAGCTCTGGCACCAACAACGGGGGCGGACTAAGGTAAAAAGGGGCTTGAAGCAACACCAGCAAAACGATGTAGCTCACTATCTGGTAAGGCGCATTGACTCTAAAAAAACTTAGCATATTTCGTTTTACAGAACCGTCAGTCCTTGGTTCGATGCCTACTGTTTACTCCCATTCAATCGTGGCGGGGGGTTTGGAGGAGATGTCATAAACCACGCGGTTTACCCCTTTCACTTTATTGATGATTTCGTTGGACACATCAGCCAGAAAATTATAAGGTAAATGCGCCCAGTCGGCGGTCATGCCATCTACGGATGTTACGGCCCGAAGCGCTACCACACGCTCGTAGGTACGCTCGTCGCCCATGACTCCCACGCTCTGCACGGGCAGGAGCATTGCGCCTGCCTGCCACACTTGGTCGTAGAGACCGTGGGTTTTGAGTCCGTTGATAAAAATCGCATCCACTTCTTGTAAAATAGCCACTTTGTCGGGGGTAATGTCGCCCAAAATCCGAATAGCAAGTCCTGGCCCTGGAAATGGGTGACGCTGCAAAATAGTGGGTGTGATGCCCAAGGTGCGTCCTACGGCCCGAACTTCGTCTTTGAAAAGCGTATTGAGCGGCTCTACCACTTGGAGTTTCATAAAATCAGGCAAGCCGCCTACATTGTGGTGCGACTTGATGGTAGCCGACGGCCCCTTGACCGATACCGATTCTATCACGTCGGGATAAATCGTGCCTTGACCGAGCCACTTTACCTCCTCAATCAGATGCGCTTCCTGGTCAAAAATATCAATAAACGCCTTGCCAATGGCTTTGCGTTTGGCTTCGGGGTCGGTCAAGCCCGCCAACACCCCATAAAAGTGGTCTTTGGCATCTACGCCTTTGATATTCAGCCCCATGTCTTGGTACGAGTGCAGTACGCTCTCAAACTCGTCTTTGCGGAGCAGCCCATTGTCCACAAAAATACAGTAGAGGTTTTGGCCAATGGCCCGATGCACGAGCGTAGCCGCTACGGTAGAGTCCACGCCCCCCGAAAGCGCCATCACCACTTTGTCGTTGCCGAGTTTTTGTTTTAGCTCTGAAATGGTACTTTCCACAAACGATTCCGAAGTCCAATCTTGCGAACAGCCGCAGATGTCCACCACAAAATTTTGAAGGATGGCCTTGCCTTCGGTGGAGTGGGTCACTTCGGGGTGAAACTGTATGCCAAACGTAGGCTCACCTTTGATATGAAAGGCCGCCACGCGCACAGAGTCGGTCGAGCCGATGATTTCAAACGAATCGGGGATGTGCGTGATGGTGTCGCCGTGGCTCATCCATACTTGAGTTTCAGTAGAGACGTTGTTGAAGAGAGAAGCCCCCAAACCCTGCGAGGGTCCGACCCCGGTAGGGGCTTCAATCCCGTTTTGTTTCGGATTCTGCTCATTCCCATCAAAGAGGGGATTTGTTTTAACAGACAACTTGGCTCTACCGTACTCGCGGTGTTTGGAGGCATTGACCTCACCACCGAGCGTGTGCGCCATGAGTTGGGCACCGTAGCAAACACCCAAAAGCGGGAGTTTTTGCCGAAATAAACTCAAGTCTATGCGCGGGGAGTCTTCGTCGCGCACGGAGCATGGGCTTCCCGAAAGGATGACTCCTTTGACGGCGGGCGTAATTTCGGGGATTTTGTTGAAAGGATGGATTTCGCAGTAAATATTCAGTTCGCGGACGCGACGAGCGATGAGTTGGGTGTATTGCGAACCGAAATCGAGGATGAGAATTTGTTCGGTCATAGACGTGTTTCTAAGGTGCAAAGTTAGAAAACACTCAACCATTTCTGTACTTTTGCAAAAAAAAATTGTCTGCAACTCGACCATAACCTATCCTAATGTTTTGGCATAACGTCTCGAAAGTCATCCTCAAAAATCGTATTTTACTCGTATCGGTTTTGGTGGGATTGACCGTTTTCATGGGCTATCAAGCTTCCAAAATCCGCCTTTCTTACGAGTTGGCTAAGATTTTGCCCGCGAGCGACCCCAATTTTCAGCTTTACGAATCGTTCAAAGCCCGCTACGGCGAAGACGGCAACGTCATCGTGATTGGCATTGCAACCGACAAGATGTTTACGCTGCCGTTTTTCAACGATTGGTACGACCTCAACCGTGAAATCAAGCAAATTGATGGGGTCAAAGAGGTGCTATCCAACGCCAATCTCTACAAAATCGTCCGAAATGATAGCCTTAAACGCTTTGATTTTAAGCCGATTGTGGCTCAAAAACCTGCGACCCAAGCCGAAATAGATTCTATCAAAGCCCAAATAGAACGATTGCCGTTTTATCAGGGATTTATTGTCAGTGAAAACCAACAGGCGCACTTATTGGCCGTAACACTCGACCAAGCCAAACTCAACACCAAAGGGCGCATCACGATTGCCAACGACATCGAGGCTCGGGTACAAGCCTTTGCACAAGGTCACGGGGTTGAGGCGCACTTGTCGGGTTTGCCATTTATTCGAACCAAATTCATGGCCAAAGTCAGCCGTGAGGTGATTTTGTTTACCATTTTAGCCGTGGTGGTGACAGGTCTGATTTTGTTGGTGTTTTTCCGTTCGCTTACCGTGATGTTGCTATCGCTGGGGGTAGTGCTGATGGGTGTGGTCTGGACGGTAGGCTACATGGTGCTGTTTGGTTATGAGATTTCGCTTTTGACAGGACTGATTCCCTCGCTCATCGTGGTGATTGGAGTGCCCAATTCCATCTTTTTGACCAACAAATACCACGAAGAGTTTGGGCGACACGGCGAAAAAATGCGGGCGTTGGCCGTTTCTGCCGAGAAAATCGGCGAAACTACTTTTTGGGCCAACGTCACTACTTCGATTGGTTTTGGCGTGTTTGCACTTACAGGCAGTAAGCTGCTCACCGAGTTTGGTTTAGTGGCTTCGTTGGGCGTGATGAGTACGTACTTGCTTTGTTTGGTGTTGATTACGATTCTGTATAGCTATTTGCCCGCCCCAAAGCACAAACAGTTGGCGCGATTGGACGGCAAGCGCATTGGAGCTTTTTTGCGGTTTGTCGAAAACGTCGTTCATCACCACCGCCGCTGGGTGTATGGTTTGGTTGCTGTTTTGATGGTGGCGTCGGTCATTGGTATGAATCGCATCCAAGCCGTGGGGTACATTGTGGATGATTTGCCGAGTGGTGACCGCATCCTGACCGACATGGCGTTTTTTGAAAAGCATTTTAAGGGTGTCATGCCGTTTGAGGTCAATGTGGACACGGGTCGTCCAGGCCGCGTGCTCACGCCGCAAGCCCTGACCAAAATCCGCCTTCTCCAAAAAGAAGTGGAACAGTACCCCGAATTTACGAAACCGATTTCGCTCGTCGAGTTTATCAAATTCATCTATCAGTCGTATCGCGGTGGCGACCCGAAGTATTTTGTGCTGCCGCCCGCCCTTGAACTCAACAAACTCGCCGAATATGCTGGCACTGCCAAAGGCCAAGAGAGCCGTTTCAAGGCGTTTATGGACAGTACGCGCCGACACACGCGGGTGAGTTTTCAGGTAGCCGACGTAGGCACAAAGCGCGTAGCGGAGCTTTACAATACGCTTCAACCGCGCATAGACACGATTTTCAACTGGGACGCTGAGGCTGGGAAGTGGGTAGAAAAGGAAGACCGCTACGAGGCCAAATTGACGGGTAACAGCGTGGTGTTTACGCTGGGCAATCAGTATTTGCTCGGCAATTTGGTCGAAAGTACACTGCTCGCGATTGTGCTGATTTCGATTATTATGGTTGTATTGTTTGGCAACTGGCGCATGATTTTGATAGCCGTTGTGCCTAGTTTGGTGCCGTTGGCCATGACGGCAGGCATCATGGGTTTTGCCGATATTAATCTCAAACCATCAACGATTCTGATTTTCAGTATTGCCTTCGGGATTTCGTCGGATGGGACAATCTACTTCCTGACCAAGTACAAAGACGAGTTTCGCAACAAGCGGAAGAGTGTATCGCAGGCAGTTTCTGAAACCATCCGCTTTACGGGAATCAGTATGTTTTACACGGCTATTGTGTTGTTTTTGGGCTTCGGTATTTTTACAGCTTCTACCTTCAAAGGCACGGTTTCTCTCGGGATTTTGGTTTCGATTACGCTTCTGGTAGGCATGATTTCCAACCTCATCTTATTGCCATCTTTTTTGCTTTGGCTCAACAAACCCCTGCAAGAAGATTGAATACCAAGGCTGTTTGTTGGCGATAATTTGCGCTAACTTGGACTTGATATCGTCTGGTAGCGTCCGCTGTTATAAAATTATGCTTAAACTGCCCCGAAGAAACACTATCAAAAACAGCCTTACCCCTCCTCACTTATCAAACTCTTGGCGCGTTTGGCGTTTTTGGCTTGGTTGAGGCGGTACATGAGCGTAAGATTCATTTGGCGCGAGAGCATCCCAAAAGTGCCTTCATTGTAAAAATTAAGCCCCTCGGTAATGGTTCGTAGGTAGCGGGTATTGAACACGTCTATGACGTTGAAAGTGAGCGTACCTTTGCCCTTCAAGACATCTTTGCTAAACGCCAAATCCAAAAAAGTGCGCGATAGACGGCGGCCTTGCGGTAGTTGCTGCGGAGCTTCGTAGTTGAGTCGTAGTTGCAAGTCGGTGTTGGGGGCGAGTGTAAAGCGTGAACTCTGCCGCGCAAACCAACTGTACGTATCGGCCTGAAACGTGGCATCTAAGTTTTTGCCGTCGGTGATAGCGCGGAAAAAGTTGGCGTTGAAGTCAAGTTTCCACCATTTGTAGGGCGTATAGGTTGTGGTAAATTCTGCCCCAAAGGCATCTTCGGTCGCCAAGTTTTCGGGGCGGGTGTTGGAGAATCCATCAGAATCTACCCGTCTGATTCTAAGTACTTTGCCCGTTGTATGGCGATAATACACCGACGACGTAAGCGAGCCTTTCTCAAAGTAATTGACATGACCTACTTCAAACGAGTTCGTAAATTCGGGGTTCAGGTCAGGGTTGCCCGAGAAGAAATTGCGTTGGTCTGAAAACGTCACGTAGGGACTCAAATCGTTGTAGGTAGGCCGCCGCACCCGTCGGCTGTAGCTTACCTGCATCGCGTTGTTTTTGTCGAGGTTGTACGTGACGTGCGCGCTCGGGAAGAGATTGGTGTATTGGCGCGGGTTGCGCTCGTTGGTTTCTTGCAAAATCGTCGTCACGTCGGTCATTTCGGCGCGAAGACCCGCTTGGTAGCTCCATTTGGCGGTTTTGTTGCCCAAAATCCCATAAATCCCGTGGATGTTTTCTTTGTAGATGAAGTAATTGTCCAACCCAGGTAGTGCCTCAAAAACACCCTGCGGGTTGCGCTGTGTCACGATGTAGTCATTGACCATGTCTCGAAAACTGCTACGAAGTCCCGTTTCAAACTTCCCATCTTTGCCCACGGGTTGCACAAAGTCCAACTGCACCAAAAACTGATTTTCGTACTCGTCGTTGAGCGATTTTTGGAGTAAATTTAGACTTGGATTGGGTCGGCCATTGGCCAAAATACTGTTTTGCGTAAAAGTTTGGTCAGAACGTTCCCAATAGGTCAAATACCGCAGGTCGGCGGTAAGTTCTTTGCCTTTTTGGGCATAACTCTTTTTGTAAGTCAAAGCCGTTTCTGAGTAGGGTTCGGCTTCGGTTTCGTCCTGTTGGCGGTCGGTGGTAGATTTTAGATTGGAGAGGTTGTTCACGTAGTCTTTATAGACAATATCGGTGATGCGGCGCACGTCTGTACGGCGAAATTGGTAGTAAAACGTCAGGATGTTTTTGTCGTCAAAAAAGTAATCGGCCCCCGCCCGAATCGTGTTGGCGACGGTTTTGGTACGGCTTTCGTTGTTTTGTTGTAGCAGCATGGTGGTATCTTTGCCATACACTTCTTGGTACTGCTTAGAGGCCAGGCGTGGTACGCGGTAGGCGATGCCGTAGTTCAGAAAAAAGTTGAATTTGTTGCGCCGATAGTTGATATTAGCCCCCAAACCGTAGTTGGGCCAGTAGCCCGACACCACTTCAAACGAGCCATTGAAGCCTTTTTTCTGTTCTTTTTTCAACACAATATTGATAATCCCCGCCATGCCTTCGGCTTCGTAGCGGGCAGAGGGATTGGTGATGATTTCGACGCGCTCTATCTGATTGGCCTGTACTTGTTGCAAGCCCGCCCCACCCTTAAAACTCACCAAACCGGAGGGTTTACCGTCAATCAAAATACGCACGTTGTCGCTTCCGCGTAAGCGCACGTTGCCTTCGGTATCGGTCACGACCGAGGGGATGTTGCTCAAAATATCTACCGCCGTGCCGCCCGCATTGGCGAGGTCTTTGCCCACGTTGAAAATGCGCTTGTCCAATGCCAACTCCATCGAACTCTTCTCCGCGCGGACTTCTACTTCTTGAAGGTTTTGGGTGGAAGCGGCTACTTTGAGAACCCCCAAATCGTGGTTGTTTTGTTCTTTTGAAAGCTCAAAAACGTTGCTTTTGAGGGGTTTATAGCCAATAAACTCCGCCACGGCGTAGTATTGGCCGTAAGGTGCCTCGACCGAAAACGCCCCCTTGTCGTCGGTGATGCCGCCCGCTACGAGCGTGCTATCGGTAGTTTTCAACACCCGAATCGTGGCATACGAAAGTGGCGTGTTGGTCTGACTGTCCACCACTTTGCCTTTGAGCGTGGCTTTTTTGAGCGTTTGGGCGACAGTATGGAGGGAAAGAAAAAACAGAACAAACAGAAACGAAGAATGGAGCATGGACGAAGGAAAACGGAGAATGGAAAACGGGACAAGGTATCCGTGCGGGCTTTGCAATGGTGTATCTGCTCGTTTTGCATCTGCATGACAAGGTCTCTCAATACGATAAAGCGAATAACCGATAACCGCTAATTGGTAACGGATAACAAATAACCAATAACGATTAACTTTCAGAAACTGGCGGAGGTAGGTGGGTGTTTTCATCATGTACAAAAGAGGTATTGACCCACAAAATAACCTAACAAAATTTCAAACCTGCCGTAAATTGTACAGTTTGGGGCTTTTTGCCGACTAATTGGGAGATTTTGGCTATTGGTAATCACATCAAATGGGGCCACAACCATGCGTTGAGACATGATGATTTGATACAAAATAGGAGAAAGTTATTAGCACTCTGAAAATCAGCAGGTTGAATAGAAAAAAGTGGTCTATGTTGGTTGTTTTGTATTAAAATTTTTGCGAAACATTTGTATATATAAAAATCTTATACATATTTGTCCCAACATTTCAATTACTAACGATAAAACACCAAAAATCTCGATAAAAATGGAAGCATCAACCAATGAATTTTTGCG
>JALOLW010000450.1 GCA_025455795.1 Spirosomataceae bacterium | reverse complement strand
AACGCCGACCAAATCCGCAAGACCAACATCCTCAAACCTGACTTGGCAGCTTTTGCCAAAGATACCATGCAGTGGACGATTGGCAAAAAAGACCTCTACAAGTCTGACCTCATCATGCTTGACATCATTGCCACCAACAACTGGAAGCGTCCGGTGTATTTCTCTGGTACGCTGACCACCGAAAACTACCTCAATTTGAAGGAGTTTATGCAGTTGGAAGGCTATGCGTATCGCTTGTTGCCCGTGCGCGTACCCGGCGCATCTGATGGCTACGTCAATACCGACATCATGGGCAATAACTTGATGAAGAAGACTTTTTGGCGGGAATTGGACAATGCCAACACCTACTACGACGGTACGTTCAAAGGCTCACCTGCGTTTTCGGCGCGAATTGCGTTCATGCGTTTGGTAGATCAATTGATTCGGGAAGGCAAAAACGACAAAGCCAAAGAAGCCCTCAACTTTATTTTGGCCAAAATGCCCGATGCGTCTATCCCTTACGACCAAATCTGTGCCAACTACGTCGGCTTCTTATTTACGTTGGGAGAAAACAAAAAAGCCACCGAAATAGCCGCCACAATGGCGCGCCGGGCCGAAGAAGCTCTCAAATACAACGCCCGCAACGGCACAACTTCCGACAACAATCTGCATCTTTACATTTTACAAACGCTCTCTGGGGCGTGTAGAGAAGCCAAACAGGAGGATTTAGCCAAAAAATACGAAACACTCCTGCAACAGTACATGAGTGTCATGCAATAGAAAAAAAGAAGGGCGACCGTTTGGTCGCCCTTCTTTTTTGGTGATTAAAAAAAATCTTTACGGTACGAGCGTGTAGTTATTGATTGTACCGCCCGTTTTTTGACTTGCCGCAGTACGAGTCAAAATCAACTCAGCATCAGATGCGGAGTTGATAGCAAACTGAATCGTGCCGTTGGTCCCCGTAGGTTGTGGGTTGAGGTTTTTGAGCGTGAGGGTATTGCCCGCTGCGGTTTCCTCTACCGACCACTGCCCTGTAAAGCTGTTTCCATCAAATTCTTTCAACGTAACCGCCTGTGGATTTGACAAATCCAAGCGATAGTTGGTATAGCCTTGACGGATATTGGTAGCGGCTCCTTTGGTGTAAACAGTTGTAGAACCTTCTTTCACCAATTGAGCGTTCCACACTTTAGCAACGATTTCGCTCAACGGTTTCGGCTTCTTTTTGCAGCCTACTGTCATGGTCATTGCTACTGCTACCACTGCTAAGATTGTACTGATTCGTTTCATAGTTTTAAGTCAATTCGTTTGTCTATTAGATACAAAACCCGCGCCAAAGGTTTAATATTGCGCTCGAATATCAGATTTTTTTTTCAGAGTTACAAATTTACGTTTCAAAAGCACTTCCTATTCAATTGGCCGCGCGCAACGACTGCCACGTTACCAACTGCCACTGCCCTTTTCGCTTCACATATACATCGGTATATTTGAAGCGCGTGTTGAGTTCTTGTCCATTGCTCAATATTTTGGCGCCGCATATCCCCGTGATAATGGCCGTTTTACCGTACATTCTTACTTTTATTTCTTCGATATTCAACTGAACGTACCTCAGTTTGCCGTCACGCATACTTTGCAAAAAGCTGTTTTTGGTATCTATAAGGCCACTCGAATGGCAATAGACCAAGTCTTCTCCTATCAATTTATCCAAAGCCTCAAAGTCTTGATTCACTTGAGCTTCAAACCGCTGTTTTTCTACTTGCGCTACTGCTTGTTCGGCTTTTGAAAGGGTGCTAAAACTGGCCGTGTTTTGGCCATGAATCAAATAGCTACGCAGTACCCAAGTACAAGCAATCCCAAAAAGAAGGATAAATTTTTGAAGTTTTTTCATTGTGTTGGTTTTTGATAAACAAAGCTACGAACTATCGGAAAATTTGCCAAACGCCGTACACGCTTACGCCCAAAATAGCCATGATACTCAGCCAAAAGAACACATTGTATGCTCGTGAAGGCGCAAGCGCAGGAGGCAACTCTCGGTAACGAAATACCAATGCCGCCCATAATACCACAAGCAGCAACACTGACGTGGCGATTCCACCCAAAATGACCATCAAAACGGGGAGCTGGATGAACAAAAACAAGACACACCACACCAACGGAAAAATCCAAGACAGCAACCCGATGACTCTTTTTTGGGCCACCGCAGTGTCAAATTGCACCCATCCCAGTTGCCCGAAGGCATCCCCGAAAATTCTGGCCCAACTGGCCGTGGCCGTAAAAAACGTAGAATAAAGCGTAAAAAACGCGCCTACCAAAAACAAGGCTTTGGCCCAAGGACCAAGGGTCTCCGTGAAAAGCCGTGAGAGGGTTTCTATCATGGCGTAGCCTTCGGGTACGGTGCCGTTTTGGTGTAGCAATGCCGCTCCCAACAAATAAAATGCCGCCGTAACGGTGGTATAAACGAGCATGGCACAGAAGGCATCCAAGTACATGACTTGAATCCAGCCTTTGGCGCGGGCTGCCCAAGCAGGCGAGTCGTCGCGCGGGCCTACGTGAGCGGCATAGCCTTTTTCGATACACCAGTAGTTGTAGTACATGATTTCGTCGCCACCTACGCCCGTGATACCAAACGCCCCAAAAGCCACCGCTACCAACGCAGGCGGCAATGAAAAAGTGAGACCACTACTGAGCTGCACCCAAGTGATGGCAAAAGGGGTGGACTGCAAAGAAACGGTTCTTTATGAAATTAGACAACTTTCCAATTTATTAAGGTGATTGGAATCTAAGATGTCGAGTAGATTCTTTGAAATTTACTAAGGCCGCAATAAGTGTCCATATGGACTCATAATTTTTATGTTTTCCTCGGAATCTACTGCCACAGATTTTAAAAATTTTGCATTTTCGATTAGTATGCTCAATAGGTATTCTTTTTGACGCTATCTTTTTGTTATGTTCTTTTTGGGTGTCGTTCAATGGTTTGAGTTTGCTTGCTTTGTGTGGTATTTGTGATTTTTCATGAAGTCCTTTATACCTTGAAAACCTGAGTCTGCACTTATTTTCAAATGTTTCGACAAGTCAAATTTGCTATTTTTGTACATCTGATAATCGTTCCTTGGCCCTCTATCAAAACGAATAGCTTTGATTAAATTCGTTAATAAACAGACAATTAGCAAAACTTTTATCGTATGTAGTTTTTTTTTCCCGCTGTAGTAATGCTCCGCATCGGCGGTCCGATTGATTTTCAATAGGTCTTTCTATGGCTTGTTCTGTTACGTCTACGGCCACGTGTTCACCATTGATAGCCTCTCTAAGGGACTCCTCATCTGGTAAATCTAAGGCTTGCAAAAGTAATTTCTTTACAAATGTATAACGCTTTTGTGCGTACGATTCTGAAATACCGAATTGAAACGATAGATTTAAAAAAGTATCATACGTTCGTAAATACAGTAAACATAATAGCAACTGATCTGCTAAAGGTATTGAACATTTCTTGCCGCGTTTACGCGTTAATTGCTCTGATTGATAATCATTAAACGCTGCTTCTAAT
>JALOLW010000449.1 GCA_025455795.1 Spirosomataceae bacterium | reverse complement strand
GGCGGTACAAAGTTTGAAATTGGTGGCATCGCCCCAGTTGGTACGGATGTAAAACGTATCGTCTTTGTGTTCCAAAAAATACTCATGCCCTCGCTGACGAGGTAAAAATGACCGAAACGAACCTTCGGGTTGGTTGGCTTCAAGGAGTTGATATTCGGTAGCTACGCCGTTTTGGTCGGAGATGATGGCAATGTATTTTTTGGATTTCATCCGAAACAGTCCGATGTAATTTTGGTCGTCGGTTTCTTCATAAACCAGTACATCTTGGGTGGGTTCGTTGCCGAGCTTGTGCCGCCACACTTGGTAGCCGAGGAGCGTTTCGGGGTCTTTTTTGATGTAAAAAATAGTCTGATTGTCAGCCGCCCACGCGTAATTACCGCCTTCAGTGTCGAGAATGACTTCGGGGTAAAACTCGCCCGTTTTGAGGTTTTTGAAACGCAGCGTATAAAGTCGCCTGCTGAGGGTATCTTCGCCAAAGGCAGCGGTTTCTTCATTGTCCGAAATTTCGGGAAAAGTGGCGTTGTAGTAGGGTTTGTCTTTGGCCAACTCGTTGAGATTAAGCATGATTTCTTCCTCGTTGGCTAGCGACTCAAACTTGCGACAATAGATAGGATACTCGCCTCCTTTTTCGTAGCGCGAATAGTAGAAATAATTGCCCTCTCGGTAGGGTACCGATTCATCCTGCTCTTTGATGCGCGCTTTCATCTCCTCAAACAGCCGCTCGCGCAACTTTTTGACGGGTGCAAGTACCTGTTCGGCGTAGGCATTTTCGGCATTGAGATATTTGGCTACCTCCTCCTCTTCTCGCTCACGCAACCAGTAATATTCGTCGAGCCGCCTGTCGCCGTGAGTCTCCAAAAAATACGGCTTTTTTGGGGCTACGGGTATCTGCAAAGTGTCCTGACGTTTAGTCATATAGGTTCAAATAGGTGTTTTCAAACTTGAAAAGTACGCTATTCGCCCTCAAAAACCAAACATTATTGACATTTTCAATCACTCTTCCCTAAACCACCCAGCATACATCACGTAGTTGTTGGCAGTACGCATAAAGACCTCTTCCAAGTCGGGGGTGACGTCTTTGAGGTATTTGGCGGGATTGCCAGCCCATACTGTACCAGGGGCGATGACCTTGCCCTGTGTCACCACCGCGCCCGCCGCAATGATTGACCCCGTGCCAATTTGGGCGCCATCCATGACGATGGCCCCCATCCCAATCAGCACTTTGTCTTCGATAGTACAGCCGTGTACGATGGCGTTGTGCGCGATAGAAACGTAGTTGCCGATGGTCGTTTTGTGTTTTTGATACGTGCAATGAATCACCGCGCCGTCTTGAACATTGACGTAGTTGCCCATAGTGATAGAATGAACATCGCCGCGTACCACGGCGTTGAACCAGACGGTGCAGTGGTCGCCCATCACGACCTCACCTACCACGGTAGCGTTGTCGGCGAGCCAGCAATCTTGGCCAAATTGGGGTGTTTTTTCTCGGACAGATTTGATAAGCGGCATGTTGAAGGCGTTTTTATGTTACTTTTGTGTCAAAACTTTGGCTTAAATTTAGCAAATTTTTCTCTGTTGGACGCTTTTTCTCAACCCAATACGCCCGTTGAACTTCCCCCAAAGTATTATTTGGACTACTTTGAGTTTTTGTTGGCGTTTGTCCAACGGCTCTATGGCAATATCCTCAACGACCGCGAGCTGCAATTTATCGAAACCTTCAATGCCCTTTCCGAAGATGCCCGATGCTTGTTTGTGCGTTTTAGCAACCGAAAAGGACTTTTTTTTCGTACCAACAAACTCAAATACGCTGAGATAGAAGATATTCCTGCGGCTTTGTACGAATTAGAAGAGTGTGGCCTTATCGTCCCGCTTGGTCGAGCGCACGAGGCTTACCAAGACGAAGTGATGCAGCTATTCACCAAAGAAGAATGGGTCAAAATGGCCCCAAAAACAGAGCTATCGCTCAAGCCACTCAAAAAACCCGATTTGATTCGTTTTTTGACCCATACCTACGAGTTTGGCGTTTTGGTGGGGTGCATTGACGAACCCGTGGTCAAAGTGGGCTACGAGGTAGAGATGATGATGTTCAAGTTCTTGTTTTTTGGCAATCGCTACGCCGACATGACCGAGTTTGTGATTCGGGATTTGGGCAAAGTCAATTTTGAACGCTACCGCGACGACGCCTACACCGCTCGTTTTGCTACGCGCCAAGAAGCCGAAGACAAGCTCATGGTGTCGCTCACGGCAGAGCAGTTTTATGACCTCCAAGAAGCTGCCACCCCACCCGAAGAGGTGTTTGACTGGTTGATGAATTGGCAGGCTTCCATCCATCAACTCAGCGAGGTGGCCTTGCCGAGTTATGCGCGGTTGGTGTGTCGGGTGGCGTTGTGGTTGGAGCGACAAAAACTCCCCGAACAAGCCCTCAGCGTCTATCAGCTTACCCATGAACTCCCCTCGCGCGAGCGGCGTGTGCGCTTGCTCCACCGCATCGGGCTACTCGAAGAGGCCCAAGCACTCTGCGACGAGATCGCCCGAAGCCCTAAAAATGCCGATGAACGGTTTTTCGCCCTGGATTATCAAGAAAAAATGGCCAACGCCAAAAAGCGCGTTACCAAAAGTGTCACGCGGTTTTTGCAGGAAGCCGACAGCGTGGAGATTTCGGACGCTTACCGCTACCGCGTGGAGCAGGGCGTGGCTGCGTATTTTATCGCACAGGGCCAGCAGGCCGTTCATGCCGAAAACTACCCGTGGCGCGGGTTGTTTGGATTGGTGTTTTGGGACATCATCTACGACCAAAACGTACAAGCGATTCACCACCCGCTTCAACGGATGCCTTCTGATTTTTACCAACCCGATTTTTTTCGCAAACGCCAGGCCGCGATTCGGGCGCGGTTGTCGGAATTGGACACTTCGGAGAAGTTTGAACAGGCCATCGAGAGCACGTTTTTGGAGAAATTTGGCGTGGCCAATGTATTGGTGGATTGGAATGACATTCTGCTCGAACTCGTCAGGCTCATTGTTCGGCACCTGACCCCCGCCCAACTCCGCGCTTTGCTTCTCGAAATGGCCACCAATTTGCGCGAGCATACGCGCGGATTTCCAGACTTGATGGTGTGGGACGAAAGCGGTTTGTCGCTCGTTGAGGTCAAATCGCCCACCGATCACCTCTCGGCGCAGCAGTTGCAGTGGATGCAGTTTTTGTCCGAACTTGGGGTCAAAGCAAGCGTACTGCGTGTTGTGTATGTAGCTGATAATGAGTCGGGAATAGCCCCTGATTTATCTAATTTGCCCCCTGATTTATCAGGGGGAATAAAGGAAAAAACAACAATAAAAGGGGTTTTAACCCCAAAATTATTTGGCTAAAGTCTTTATTGGTGGCACGACTCAAAGTCGTTCCACCAATATCCTGAAAAATTCTCTGTTCAAAATTCGAGATGCTAAACCCCATGAAAAACCCTAATGCTAAACCCCATGAAAAACCCTATTGCAACCCTCCTCGTCGGTGAGTACGACAACTTCCAACAGGCGTGGCAACAAAACACCGAAACCGCTATCCACCTTGTCAAAACCGATTGCCCGCACCGACTTGTGCATACGGTAGTCAAAGCAGTTTCAGCCGAAAATGGGACTTTTGATGCAATTTTGGAAGTGGTACATTACACCGACCGCAACCCTCAGAGCATCATCGAACACCATATTTACACCTTCAAAGGCACAGAAATGCAGGTTTTCGGTGTAGCGAGTGCGGCTTGGAGCGGATTTGAAGAGCCGTTGGACGTGGTACAGTGGCAACAAAATGGCGACGGTTGGCAAGCCGACAGCATCACAAGCCAATGGAAACTCTCGGCGCAGAGGCTGGAAAGGCTTGATAAACAGGCCAAAGATGTGTTTTTCAACGAAGCCTCCGCGCCTTTTCGATTGCTTCGGTGTCGGTTTTTTTCGGGTTGGATAGAAATCCCCGACCCCAAAAACATTGACCAGATTTATCGCTTTCCCAACTTGCGCCTCCACGACCAAGGGGGCAAAGTACAGCTACGCATGGCCGATGGTGCTTTGGGAAAATACACCGTCGAACTAACGCAACTGGTTTTCGGTCACAGTATTCCGATTGTGAAACTGGCAGTGTATGAGCTTGATTCAGAGGCGATTGAATACAATAGCTACGCTGTTTCTTATACATGGACCAATCCCGAAGCCCAACGTATTGGTATCAATTTACGGTACATCACTACGGGTTGGACACTCGAAGCGGCAGGACTTTTGGCCAGCCGTGTAGATTCAAAACAAGGGTAGTGTGATACCTAAAAAATGTAAGCCTATTCAAAAAATCGTTCCGTGGGTGCTTTTGATGACGGTTCGCAAAAGTGGCTTGAAGGTTTTGAAAAACCCAAGTGCCAACTCCGACAACCATATATCTCCGAAGAATCGCTGCACGGTACGCCCTACCCAAAGTCGCGTGGCAAACTGCCGCCGCCATGCGATTTGATATTGATTTTCAAGTTGTTGTTGCGAGATACGACCCGACAAAAAAACATCGGTCAGTTCCGCTGCTATTTTGCCGCCATGTATTGCCATGGCCATCCCGTTGCCGCAGAGAGGCGTGATAAGTCCCGCCGCATCGCCCAGCATTAAAATATGCTTTTCGATTACTTTTTTTGGGGCAAACGAAAACTCATTGATGACTTCGGGACGGTCATAGAGAAAGGTTGATTCGGTAAAAATACGGCGCAAATGGGGATTTTGCCAAAGCACTTCGCGCTCCATCGTAGCGATGTCACCATGCTTGCGTACGTTGGCGCGGGTGGTGAGGTAGCACAGGCAGTATTTGTCGTTTTCGATGGCCGAAATGCCACAATAACCGTCTTTGAAATTGTGTAGGGCAATGAGGTCTTTGGGGAAATCGGTTTGAATGTGGT
>JALOLW010000448.1 GCA_025455795.1 Spirosomataceae bacterium | reverse complement strand
GACCTTTGTCCTACTCAACTGATGCTATTTTTTTACCCCAACCACCACTACAACGATGAACGCTCCACTACACCTTTGTCCGCGGCTCCAACGCCTCCACGACATCTCTTGGGAGGATGTGCTGCTCATGGAAGGCCAAGGCAACTACACCCTGATTCACCTGCGCGATGGTCAAAAAATACTGACCTCCAAAACGCTCAAACTGTTTGATGGTTTGGTCCCGTCGGGGAGTTTTTGGCGCATCAACAAAACGTACATCATTCGGCCTGAACAAATCACGCATTGGCACGACTCTGCCCAAAAGCATCTGTGCGTTACCCTCGCCAGCGGGCATACCTGCGAGGTGTCGCGGCGGCGGCGGCCCAGCATCAAGCGGTATTTGAAATCTGCCCAAGCTAAAAGCCCCAACTGATTACGCAATACTGAATACGGAATAACCATAAAACCAAAAAGCCCCCACCCGCACAGCGGACCGTCCCCGAAGGAGGCTTTTATACAACTAAAACAAAAACTCCCCCTCCGGGGGCTGGGGGGCTTTAAAATCATGAAAAAGCTAATTTTCCTTTTCGTTTTGGCAATGCCACTTGGCGTTTTTGCCCAAAGTATCGTCTTGACCCCTGACAAAATGGAGTCGAAGCAATCGTCTAATTCTGACCAAATTGTGCTGCAAGGAGTTACTCAACCCAATATTTTGGGTAGAAGGCAAAACGGTACGCTTACTGTACCTACTGCGGTAGTCAATGGCAACTATCTCCTCAATTTCCAAGGCGCAGGTCATAATGGCAGTAGTTTTACGAGTCCAAGGGCTACGATTAGATTGCAAGCGTCTCAAAACTGGACTACCACCAATAACGGCACTCAAATTCAATTTGCTACTACTGAAAATGGCAGTACCACACTTACCGAACGCATGATTATCAGCAACGAAGGGCGCGTGGGTATCGGCACTGATGCGCCCCAAAGAGATTTGGACGTGGCGGGCAATGGAGGCATCCAAGTACGCACCTACGGCGCGGGCAACACCTTCAATTCCTTCATTGTTGGCAGCCACGCCAACGGCACCGAAAGCGCGCCTACGGCCTCCACCAACGACCAAATTTTGGCCCGTTTTGAGGGTCGAGGCCACAATGGGGCTTATTTTGACGGAAATACCCGCATGGAAGTTCGTGCCTCACAAAACTGGGCAAGCGGTGCGTACGGCTCTGAACTGCTTTTTTACACAACGCCCAATAATTCGGACATCGCGCTGCGGCGGATGAAAATTGCCCCAAACGGCAACGTGGGTATCAATAACGACAGTCCCAACCATTACCTCGAAGTCCTGCCCGAAAACGACAACGGCTTTGCAGTCAAAGCATTTAGCGTGACGCCTACCATTTTTGGGGTACACGCAGGCGGCAACGTCAATGCCCCCGGACCATCGCTCAACGACGCAATTTTGGCGCGTTTTGGGGCCAAAGGCTACGACGGCACGGGTTTCACCAACGCCAAAGCACGAATAGAAATGAGAGCGGCCAACACCTGGAGCGCCACAAACACAGGTGCGGCCATAGATTTTTGGACTACCGCCGCTACGGGTACTACGCCCCAAGTAAGCATGACACTTTCTGCCCCAGGCAACTTGGGCATCGGGCGGCTACCCACGGCGGGCTTTCGCTTAGAAGTAGAAGGCGATGCTGCCAAAAATACCGCTGGTAACTGGTCGTCGCACTCTGACCGCCGCCTCAAAAAGAACATCACCTACCTCAATAGCCACGACGCGCTCGCCAAAGTGATGCAACTCAAAGGCGTCACCTACGAGTGGAACGATACCCAAACGGGTAGCAAACGCCCCGAAGGAATCCAGTACGGCTTTGTAGCCCAAGAAATCAAGGAGGTGTTTCCCACCAAAGTACGCACCGACGACAAGGGTTTTTTGATGACCGCCTACGGCGACTATGACCCCATGCTGGTAGAGTCTATCAAGGCCCTAAAACAACTCATAGACGCGCAAAACGAGCTAATTTCGAGTCAAACAGCACGACTTGATGCTCAGCAAGCCGAAATCAACGCGCTGAAAGCATCGGCTAACACCGATACCCCAAGTACCAACAAGTAAGTAAGCGATTCAATCCATATCCCCACGACCAAAGAAGGTGATTCTTGGGTCGTGGGGTTTTTGTTGTACGACTCGTTACCTCAAAATATCCATTCATCGCCCGATTCATGCCATTCGATTTGAAAAATTTTCTGCATAGAAGTGATTGACACAATTTCGACTCATCAAATCACTAAAAAATCTCTAATGCCATGAAAAAGCTATTCATTTTATCCATCATTCAGATTTCGTCATTCATCACTTATTCCCAGTCTATCAGCCTTGACCCAAACAGCTTACAATTACCACGTTTGGCGGTGAATCCTACCTGTGCAGTAGCTGACAAAGGAAAATTGATTTATAATACAAACTTAGAAAAGGTTTTGTTCTGTAACGGTTCAGCATGGCAAGAAATCAATGAACTTACATTGCCAAAAGCCTATTCGATTAATTCAAGCTCGAATCTTTTAGAGGTAAATAATACTGGTAGTGGAACAGGTATTAAGGGGATTTCTTTAAATAGTTATGGGATATTTGGGCAAAGTACAAATGGGTCTGGAGTATATGGAAATAGTACAAATAATTATGGGGGATTTTTTTCAGGAGCAAGAGGGGTATATGCCTCTGGAAGTGATTGGGGGTTATTTTTATCAGGAAAATTAAATCTTCAAGGTTCTTTGGGTGCTACTGGAAATACAATAGTGGTTAATAGTACAGGTGAACCCGTTTGGCAACCCAATGTAGCATTTGCAGTAAAAGATGTAGGTGCTTCGAGTCAAGCTATCCCTCACAATACAGATACCAAAGTGAATTTTGATTCAGAAGAATATGACTTAGGGAGCGACTTCGACCCTACAACCAATTTATTTACAGCTCCTTATACTGGAATATATCATTTTGATGCTGCCATTATGTGGGACGGGCCAAGCAATAGCAATGGAATTTTAGCAATTACATTAAGGGTAAATAGTACAAATCAATTTACATTACGAAGTCCTGCTTCTCAAAACCAAACCCCATCAAATATGCTAAGTATGGATATTCGTTTAACGGCAGGTCAGACCGTATCTATCATGGCATTTCAAAACACAGGAACAAGCCAAAACATCAATGCAGATAATAGAACAAGCCGTTTTAGTGGTAGATTGATAACAAGGCTTTAAGATTTTAGCAAGAAGCATCGTATTTTTTGCCATAGTTAAATTATTGAGGCTTGTAAATTTTTGACCTCATAACTCGTCAATTGTCATATAATTGAAATTATAAATCTTTGCAAACCTGAAACTTTCGAGTATAAAAGAAAGAATAAAATAGTATATTTACCATCGAAAAGACTTAAGAATAACTCTTAAATCTTTGTATTAAAACAAACCAATACCATGAATCAGAAACCTTCTGCCGCTTTTGTCGGTGCATCTTGGGTCGCTTTGGGCGCGGGGATGCTCGGCTACATCATTGGCCT
>JALOLW010000058.1 GCA_025455795.1 Spirosomataceae bacterium | reverse complement strand
GTAGATGCCATTGCCAAAAATCAATCAACCGATATTTATGGCAACATCACGACCTTTGCCGAGTCGAAATTGGACGCCAATTTGCTCTACGCAGGCACCGACGACGGCCTCCTGCACGTAACTACCGACAGCGGCCAAAATTGGACCAAAATAGATGCCAATGGCATTGCGGGCGTACCAGAGCGCACCTACGTGAATCAAATCATCGCGTCGCAGCACGACAAAAACGTGGTGTATGCTACATTCAACCACCACCGCTACGGCGATTTTAAGCCTTACGTTTATAAAAGTACCGACATGGGCAAAACTTGGACAGCCCTTCAAAACAACCTGCCCGAGCGCGGCACGGTCTATACCATTGCAGAAGACCACGTCAATGCCAATTTGCTTTTCGTCGGTACTGAGTTTGGGTTGTTTGTGAGCATAGACGGCGGTCAAAAATGGAGTCAAATCAAAGGTGGCTTACCCACCATCGCCGTGCGTGATTTGGACATCCAAAAACGCGAAAACGACCTCGTTCTCGCCACTTTTGGCCGTGGCTTTTATGTCTTGGACGACTACTCACCGTTGAGAAATTTACAAAATGTCATTACAAATACCCCCTCTGGGGGGCAGGGGGCTGGGATTTTTGGTATCAAAGACGCTTGGCAATTCAACCCCGCTCAACCGCTCGGTTTGCGCGGCAAAGGGTTTCAGGGCGAAAGTTATTTTGCCACGGCCAATCCTACGGTCGGGTCGGTGTTTACGTATTACCTCAAAGACGACCTCAAAACCCTCAAAGAGAAGCGCAAAGAGCGCGAAAAAGCCCTCATCAAAGACAACAAAGACGTGCCTTATCCAAGCATTGACTCGCTCCGATTGGAAGACAATCAGCCTGCGCCCTATTTGCTTTTTACCATTACCGACGCGGAGGGCAATACCGTTCGCCGCCTGAAAGCCCCCGCCAAAAAGGGCTTGCACCGCCTCACGTGGGACTTCCGCTACGACGCGCCCGACCCCGTTAACTTCAACGAACCCGACCCCATGAACTTTTTCTCTGGCCCCGACCTCGGCCCGATGGCATTGGCGGGTGATTATAAGGTGTCTATGAGCAAGTTTGAAGACGGTCAAATTACTGAACTCGTACCCGCGCAACCGTTCAAAGTGGTGTCGCTCAACACCGTAACACTCCCCGCTGCCGACAAGAAGGCATTGGCGGTATTTTCCAAAAAAGCCATGTCGCTGGCCCGCGCCACGGGAAGTGCGCAGAGTGTGTATGGCGATTTGAACAATAAAATGCGCTACCTCAAAGCTGCTTGGCAAAGCACCGCTGGGGCTTCGGTAGATTTGCAAACACAAATTTCGGGCATTGAAAAGCAACTATTGGGCATCAGTACGCTGCTTTTTGGCGACCGCACGCTGTCGCGCCGCGAGTTTGAAACGCCCACTTCGATGCTCGAAAAGGCGTATCGCATTACGGGCAATTTGATTGGCACGTCTGCCGCGCCTACCCAAACCATGCAAGCAGCCTACCAAAGTCTTTCGAAGCAACTCACCACCGTGGTAGCCGATTTGAAGAAAACCCAAACCGACGTAGCCGCCCTCGAAACTGCGCTCGACCGTGCTGGTGCGCCCGCTACCCCAGGGCGGTTGATAGATTGGAAAGAGAATTAAAATAGTGGTGGCACGACTGCTCGGGCAGCCCCGTCTAAGTCGTGCCACCACTGCCCGTCTAAGTCGTGCCACCACTGTCACTTACTCAAAACCCGCACCGAGATGTCAGTATTGCGACCTTTATCGTCGGAGCAGGAGATTTTGATTTTGCCAAGGGGCGGCGTTACAAAAATGGGGCTTTGGGGAGAGGATTTTTGGATGAGGCGGTCGTTGAGGTACCAATATACCTCGCTCACGTCGTTGGCCGCTTGACAAGCCAATTGCATTTGTTGTCCTTCCAAAAAATAATCACTGCCGTCGTTGGGACTCACAATCATGGGCGCACCCACCTCGGCCACGCGCGTACAGGCGGGGTTGTGCGGTGGAATTTTGAGATACGGGATTCGGTTGGTTTCTTTGTAGGCAATCAATTCTGGGGGCAAATTGGGGTATAACTTCCGCGCGTAACCGCTGTCGGGCAAGCAGTGTGTGCAGTACGAAAAACGCTCTGCTTTGTCGGTGAAAACCCATTTCAAATGCTCGCAACGTCGGGCGTGTGAAATCCCCATGATGCCGTAATCCAAGATTTGGTGCGTACAAAATTCGCTCGGCAATGCCCCACTTTCGGCGCAAACTTTTCGGCGAGTCAAGTTGGGCGGGGACTTGAACCAACCCGTGGGTGAATTGTAATCTATGGCGTTGAAAATATCAAACAGCAGCGGCGTGGCGGTATTGGCCCCGCTGAGTTCGGGGACGCCTACGCCAGAGAAATTGCCCACCCAAACCCCTACCGTATAGCGGCGATTGTAGCCAATACTCCAAGCATCTTTCTTGCCGTAAGAAGTACCCGTTTTCCACGCGATGCGCGGTAGGTGATACGTATTGTCAAAATTGTTGGGCAAATCAGGTCGAGAAATCTGCGTCAAAATATTGGCAATGAGGTATTTGGATTCGTGTGATAGCACCTCACCCCGTTCTACCCCACCCCCCAACCCCTCCCTCTCTGGGGAGGGGTTGGGGGTGAGGCTTGCGTAGAGATACGTCAATTCTTCCAACGTTACGCCGCAGCCGCCCAAAATCATCGAAAGCCCCAAATCTTTCGACTGTTTTTTGATGGTTTGAAAGTTTGCTTTTTTCAACGCCTCAATCAGCACCGTGGGCGTCAAGTCTTTGAGAACCTTGACGGCAGGGATATTGAGCGAGTTGGCCAACGCAAACTCCACTGTGACTGCCCCGTTGAAATGTCGGTCAAAATTTTCGGGTTCAAAGCCCCCGAAGTTAGTGGGTACGTCGTTGAGGATGGACTTGGGCGTGAGGAAGCCTTTGTCAAAAGCCAAACCGTACAGTAGCGGCTTGAGCGTACTACCTGGGGAGCGCACTGCTCGCACGCCGTCCACCTGACCACCGTCGTAGGCGCTGGTAAAATCTGCCGACCCCACGTAGGCTTCTACCTCCCCCGTTTGATTGTTGAGTATCAGCACGGCGGCGTTGTGGATATTCATGCTTCGGAGACGCCCCACGTAGTTTTTGACCAACTGCTCGGCTCGCGCTTGCGTAGTACGATTGAGGGAGGTTTTGAGGATGGGCGCGTCGGGATGTTCGTTTTTGAGGCGTATTGAAAAATGCGGCGCGTCGTGGGGGGCATCGCGGCGATAGGCGTTGAGTGGTTCTTGTATTGCGTCTTCAATGGCTTGATTATCAAAGAGTTTTTCTTTTTGAAAACGACCCAACCATTTGTTGCGTTCTTGGACAATCTGCTGGTTATTGCGCCCAAGCCTCAGACTCGACGGGCGGTTGGGAATGATGGTCAGCGCGGTGATTTCGGCCAAACTAAGTAGCTTCGGGGGCTTTCCGAGGTACAGCATCGAAGCCGATTTGATGCCCTCGATGTTGCCACCGTACGGAATGAGGTTGAGGTATAGTTGAAGAATTTCGTCTTTGGAAAAATGCCATTCCAACTGCATCGCCCGCAAGATTTCGATGGCCTTGCTTGCGTAAGTGCGTTTGCGAGGCTGGAGCAACCGCACCACCTGCATAGTGATAGTAGATGCCCCCGACGTGCGCCTGCCCGTGGTGGCATTGCGCACAGCCGCACGCACAAGCGCGAAAGGATTGACCCCAAAATGATAATAAAAATATTTGTCTTCTTTGTGCAGGAGGGTTTGGCGAAGGGTGGGCGTGATTTCCGATAGCTCCGTGTAGAGTCGCCATTTGTCTTCTTTGTTCAAAAAAGCGTGTAGTACAGTTCCATCTGAGGCGGTGATGAGCGTAGAGTAGGGGGGGGTGACCTGAAAAGGAAAAAGCAAATCAAGGAACATGAACAACAAAACAGGCATCAACAACGCGCTCAAGCGCAAGATAGATTTACGCCGCTTATTGATTTGCAATGGGCGTTTGAGGAGATGTTTTATCATTGCACGAATATTAAATATTATTTTTCAAAGTCAAGTGCTGACTGGATGATTTTTCCGATTATGGCTATTTTTCCACTAAAAGAAAGCTTATATGGTAAATTATTGAGTTATTGAAACAATTTTTGGGAAAAAGCCATTTATAAGACTAAATTACAGTCCATTTTATTTTTTCACCAAATTCTCTATTACTATGAAAAAACGAATACTCTTAGGATTGGGGTTGTTCTTGTGCTGCTTGCTGGCGGTACAAGCCCAGCAAAAAACCATTCGGGGCAAAGTCACCGCTGCCGAAGACGGGGCGCCTTTGCCAGGGGTGTCGGTCGTTGTTAAAGGTACCACCAACGGCACCGTGACCGACGCACAGGGTAGCTATCAACTCAACGCTCCCGAAGCAGCCCAAGCCCTGATTTTTTCTTTTGTGGGTTATACTGCCCAAGAAATTAACATCGGCAACTCCTCGACCATTGATGCGAAGTTGGGTGTAGATACCAAGCAGCTCTCGGAGGTTGTGGTGACAGCGGTGGGGATTCAGCGCGAAAAGAAAGCATTGGGCTATGCGGTGAGTACCGTCAAAAGTAGCCAACTCCAACAAGTATCAGAGCCTGACCCACTACGTGCATTGTCGGGCAAAGTAGCAGGGGTCAATATCCAAGGTTCTGGTGGTGCGGCAGGTGGTGCTACCAACATCACGATTCGAGGCAACTCCTCACTTTCTAACAATAATCAGCCACTTTTTGTGGTGGACGGTGTGCCTTTCGACAACTCTTCTTTCAATACTGACGGTGGATTTGCGGCGGGTTCAACCTTTACCAACCGTGCCTTTGACCTTGACCCTAACAATATCGAGTCAATGACAGTACTCAAAGGAGCCGCAGCGGCGGCTTTGTACGGCTCGAGGGCAGCCAATGGCGCCATCATCATCACGACCAAAAACGGCAAAATCAAAAGCAAAAAAGGGTTGGAAGTAACCTATAATACCTCCTATTCTACCGAAAAAATTGCCAGCTCCCCCGAGTTTCAAACCACTTACGGACAAGGTACTGAGGGCGATACCCGCTTGGGAGTATTTGGTTCTTGGGGAGCACCCTATTCGGCTATTGACTCCATTCCGCACCCATTGGCGAGTCGTTTTGGGGCGGTTTTTCCAGAATTAGTAGGTAAAAGAGTGAAATATGAGCCATTTGGACAAGCCAACTACGACAATTTCTTCAAGCGTGGCCATGTTTATGAAAACGCCATCAGTATTCAAGGCGGGGGCGAAAAAGCCAGTATTTCGGCAGGTATTTCTCGCATGGACAATAAGGGCATTGTACCTTTCAACAGTATCAATCGTACCAGTATCAACTTGGGTGGGCAAGCCACGCTGGATAATGGCCTCTATATCAACGGTACTATCAACTACGTGAGTACCAACCAAGATTCGCCTCAGATGTCTTCAAGTATTGGTTCGGGGCCATCGGCCATTGAGGTTTTACCGTGGACACCGACAAGTTATGACTTGACAAACTACCCCTACCGTAACCCTCTCACAGGGGCCAGTATCTACGACCGTGTGGGTATTGACAATCCTTACTGGTCGGTGGAGAGTTCGCCTTTTACGAGTAAGGTGGACCGCTATTTTGGTAAGTTTACAGCAGGTATTGACGCTGCTTCTTGGCTCAATCTACAAGCAACGATAGGTTTTAATGGCTACAACGACCGCCGCCGCAGTGTCAATGGACGAGGGGGCGATATTTTCCCCAATGGCAATATCACTGATGACAATATTTACCGACAAGAGTTAGATTGGACGTTTTTGGCAACTATCAACCGTGATCTTTCTGCCAACTCTAACTTACGTGTGATTTTGGGGCAAAACGCCAATCAGCGCGTTACCGACCGTCAGGCGGTTTTTGGCGATGGTATCATCGTGCCAGGTATCAACGACTTGGACAACACCCGCGTGCAGCAAGCCATTGGCGGTGGTCTCACCAAACAACGTTTCATCGCTCACTTCGCAGATATACAGCTTTCGCACAAAGACATCTTTTTTCTCAACTTGGTGGGGCGCAACGACATATCTTCGACCTTGCCCAAAGGCAATCGCAGCTACTACTATGGTGGTGTCAATGGCTCAGTAGTACTTTCTGACTTATTTCAATTGAAGTCAAGTGGGATTGGTTTTTGGAAGGTTCGTGCGGGTCTGACACAAGTGGGCAACGAAGCCAGTGCTTACCAAACACAAACGATATTTAGTATCAACCCAACGATTGGCAACGCAGCACCCATTGACACGGGTACTCCTTTCAATGGTGTCAACATTATGACACAAGGTAACCGCCTCGGTAGCAGTACCTTACAGCCCGAAAAAATCACTGAGATTGAGGTTGGAACGGAGATGAAATTCTTCAAAAATCGTGTTGGTATTGATTTGGCTTGGTACAATAAAGAAAGTAGTGCCCAGATTTTCACGGTAGATGTGGCACCATCGTCTGGCTATTTGACTCGGGTTGTCAATCTGGGGCAAGTTCGAAATCGTGGTTGGGAGTTGGGCTTAGACCTAACACCAATTCAGCTTTCTAATGGCTTTAAATGGAATATTTACACAACTCTGACACGCAACCGTAACGTAGTGTTGGATCTTGGCGGCCCGCAAGAGCTTACTTACAGTTCTGTTACGGGCTCCATCAGTAGCATGCACATAGTAGGTCGGTCATATGGTTTGATTCGTGGCGATGTATATGTACGTGATGACGAAGGCAACCTATTGGTCAACAATCGTACTGGAAAAGCTATCATCGCCGACCGCCAAGCACCCGTTGGCGACCCCAACCCGCGCTTTTTTATTGGTGTGAGCAATAGTATTTCATACAAAGGCTTCTCGCTCAGTGCGTTGATAGACTACCGCGACGGTGGCGATTTGCTCTCGGTATCAATGGCCGAAATGCTCAGTCGGGGTACTACACGTGATACTGAAGACCGCAATCGGGTTTTTGTACCTTATGGCGTGCTGGGAGATGCCACAACCCGCTTGCCCATCTTGACGGCTGATGGTAAAAAGCAACCCAACAACATTCCTATTTCGGTCAATGGATTTTTCTTTGGAACAGGTTCGTTTTCGGGTAGCCAAGGTACTGCTGATGAGTTTCGGGTGTGGGACGCGAGCGTGATTCGTTTACGAGAGGTTTCAATGGCCTACCAAATTCCTACGAAATGGTTGGCTAAAACACCTTTTGGCTCGGCAAGTATTTCGTTGAGTGGTCGTAATTTGTGGTTCAATGCTCCCAATTTCCCTAAATACATGAACCTCGACCCCGAAGTAAACTCGCTCGGTGTAGGCAATGCCCAAGGATTTGAATTGGTGTCTATTCCCACTACTCGCCGTTTCGGTGTTAATCTTCGTGTAACATTCTAACCTCAAACAGCAACACAAATGAAAAAGATAAAAAATATATTTTTGTTGGCTACCTCGCTGTTGGCGTTGAGTAGTTGCGACCAGTTTTTGGATGTAAATACCGACCCCAACAACCCATCAAAACCTGTCTTAGAGCTACTGCTTCCTGCTACACAGGTTTCGTTAGGAGTTAATATTGCTGGTAGCGCCCTCAACCGTGCAGCATCTGTTGCGATGCAACACGCCTACATTCTTGGCTTAGGCCGTTATGATTATACAGGTGCTACTTTCCAAACCGCTTGGAACAACCTTTATTCACAAGCACTCAATGACCTCGAAATCATCATCAAAAATGGTACAGAGGCCAAGAGTTTTGGGTACGTAGGCATGGCCAAAATCGAAAAGGCGTATATTTATAGCATCATGGTGGACCTGTGGGGCGATGTACCCTACACTGAAGCGTCTCAAGGCGAAACTAACCTTAATCCTAAGTTTGACAAAGGGGCCGATATTTACAAAGATTTGTTCCGCCTCATAGACGAAGGTATTGCCGACCTAAATCGCAACCCATACATTTCGCCTGGAACCGTTGATTTATTTTATCGTGGCGACCGTACGCTTTGGGTTCGTGCTGCCAATACACTCAAATTGAAAATGTTGAACCAAATTCGCCTCGTTCCGAGTGAGCGTGAAAGGGTGATTAAGGACATCAACGCGCTCATTGCTGGTAATCAACTCATTACAACTGGCGCACAAGATTGGGTTTTCCGTTTTGGAACAACCGAAACGCCCCAAAACCGCCACCCGACGCACATTAGCGAATACCGCGCTACCAAAGATTTTTACATGGATCAGGGCTTCATGGAACGCCTTTACAATCTTGATGATTTGCGTTTGCGCTACTATATTTATCGTCAAAATGCCAACGCTGGTGTAAACTTCACTTCTACGGGCAATGGTTACGGTGGCCGTTTTGCGGGCGACCCCACTGGTCAGCCCGCCGACCAAGCCCAACGTGCTACTTTTGGGATTTATCCATACGGTGGCATTTATGACAATAACACGATTCGTAATTTACCAACTACGTTTCAGTTTTTGACCAATACAGGTGCAACTACCCCCGGTGTTCACCGTGTTGTTGGAACTACCGATGGAACAGGTGCTGGTATTTTTCCGATGCTTACGAACTACATGACCAATTTTATCTTGGCTGAATCTGCACTAACACTCGGCACCACAGGCAATGCACGTACCTACCTGCGTGATGGTGTCGTTCAGCATTTGCAAGCTGTCAGTAGCTTTTCGGCTGGAAATTTAGGACCCGCCATTCCACAGGCTACTATAGATGCTTTTGTAGCAAGGCTTCTTACACAGTATGATGCCTTGACAACCCCAGCTGCTCGCCTCAATTTTATTATGACTCAAAAATATATCGCCACCGTGGGCAATGGTATAGAAGCGTATAACGATTATCGTAGAACAGGGTCGCCTACGCTTAGTACTCCTCTTTCGCCTGTCAATCCGTTTCCATTGCGGTTTTTGTACTCAACTCGTGAGTTAACGGCCAACCCCAATGCACCCGCCCAAAACAACTTTGTTACGCCAGTTTTTTGGGATTTGTAAAACTGCTTTAATTTGAAAATCTAATTTTTTGAAAAATGAAAAAAACACTCATATATCTGTTTTTATTGTTTTCTACTGGTGGCATTCTTACCGTTGCGGAGTCTTGCCAAACCAAAGATCCGATTCCAGTAGCTGCCGATGGCGCCGTGGCCGTGGCCGAAGTAAACCGCAACAAATCGTATTTTAATTTTACCAACTTGGCAACTGCCGATTTTGAGTTCAATCTCAAAGGGGAAGATTTTGGGCGTGGCGTACCCGTAAAATCAATCGAATTGTGGATTGGTTTCAACAACCCGCGCGTGGCACTCACCGCAGGTATGACTACGTGTGGTGTTGGCGTTAATTGTGCCTATCCCAATGCTGCATATGCCGCATTGCCAAGCCGTCTGGCTACGCCTGGCGACCGCCTGTTGCGAACTGTTGAAACCCTGCCTTCAACCGTCAATATCACTGCTGCCCAAGCGGCCCAAGCCTGCGGTATTCAGCTATCTTCCATTCGTTCAGGCGATACTTTTCAGGTGAAGTTTGTGGTCAATACCCAAGATGGCCGCCGTTTTGATGCCTTCCACGATGGCATTTGCGACGAGACTCGTGGGCAGGTAGGCGACTGCCGATTGGTGATTAGAGTGGATACACGTGCCACGATTTATCAACCGTTGAGGTAGATTTTTCTTAAAACCAAAAGAGCGGGTGACCACAATGGCCGCCCGCTCTTTTGGTTTATACTTTTTCCGTGGGCTGTGGCGATTTGGGATAGTTTATTATTCCGTATATTTGCCCAAATATATTATCAATGGACGAGCCGCATTATCCTTACGAAAAGCCAATTACCGAAATTCGTTATGACTTTAAGAGCATTAGCGGTGAAAAAGAAGTAAAGAAGCGAGTATTTTTCACGACCTCAGACTATCAAACTATCTATAACTTAGCTTTGGTTGATGTACTTGAAGACGGTTCAATATCTGATATGTCTGAGAGTAGAAACAAAGACATGAATACAATACTGGCAACAGTTATTCGAGTTATTGAACATTTTTTTGAAGCAAATCCTATAAATTTGATAATATTTAGGGGTAGCGATGAACGAAGGCAAAGACTGTATCGTTTGTTAATAGCGAGAGAATTACACAAAATTCAAAGAAAATTTCAAGTGTATGGGGTTTTTAATAATGAAGAATCAGAAATCTTTCAACCCAATGTGATATATGAATATTTCGTAATCGTCAAAAATTGAAAATTATGAGAACAAAGCCACAACCAGTAACCCCTCGCCCGACAGGTTATCAGATAGTGCAAGAAAAACTTGACCATCTTAATAATTTTCTCAGTAAAATGGACATGGACAAATTCTATGCAACCATTGGTAGAGAACGCCCTGATGCTAAAAAATAAAGAACTTCCGCTCTGTGTTGCTGCTACGCACAACGAGGGTAGCAACGGGAGTACAAAATAGGCTTCCCTTGGAAATTAATTAGAGCTTTCTTTTTTCTCGAAAAATCCCAGTCATAATTGGCTGTGGTTTTTGATTTTCAGTGGTTTCAACACAGAATAATACAATTTTTAAGAGTTGTTGGCCTTTTTAGCCATAATAGAGGGATTTTTGGGCATAGCCGTCTCATCTCACTTTTTGTAAGTTCCTTTTTGAGTACAAAATCGCCTGTTTTTGCATCCGTGGGCTGTGTCTTCACAGCCCCATCAATAACGCAAGGGCTGTGAAGACACAGCCCACGGAGTAGGATTGTTTTTGACGGATTTATACAAAAAGTGCGGCTTTTGCCGCGCTTTTTGATTGGTGATTGAGGGCTTAGTCTCGGTAGTTGAGTGCTGGTTTACGATTGCCAAGTAGGGCTTCATATGTAAAATTTGCGCCCCGACGCTTGTCAAACTCCGCTTTGGCATCCAAAATAATTTTAGGGTTTAAAAACAAATCTATGGCTGTGGAGGTCATTGTTTTGGCAGCAATCATCATACCTTTCCGCCCAATACTCGTGCCGCCTGCCGCCACCGCCTGCCAACTATGGGAGGGTGTGCCAGGTACCCAAGTAGCCGAGCGGCACGAAACAGTTGGTACAGCCCAACTTACATCGCCTACATCGGTGGAGCCTGCACCTGGGCGTTCGTCGGAAAATGGGTCAATCTTTTCGGTCGCCGATACGTCGCTGTCAGCCATGCCTTGGGTTTTCATTATTGTGTTGGCAAATGCCAGTTCTTTGGGGTCCATTTTGTAACCACCTACTTTTTGCATGTTGCTGTGCATAAGCTTCCCAAGTACTTCGTTGGGCAAAAGCTCATATACGCCGCCAATCACTTCTTCTTCGACGGTGGTACCAGTAGCCATAGCTGCACCCTGGGCTGCTTTCTGAACACGCTCCCAAATAGACTTCACATAATTGCGATTAGGGTGACGTATATAGTAATAAACCTCCGCAAAATCTGGCACAACATTGGGGGCCTTTCCGCCGTCGGTTATTACATAATGAATGCGCGTAGCCGAAGGTATGTGTTCGCGCATCATGTTGATGGCGTAGTTCATTACTTCTACACCGTCCAAAGCCGAGCGGCCACGGTCTGGTGCAACAGCAGCATGAGCGGATACGCCATAAAACCTAAATTTGGCCGATTTGTTGGCCAATGAAGACGCTGCATTGGCCGAGTTTCTGTCGGCAGGATGCCAATGGAGCACCGCATCTACATCGTTGAAAAGCCCCGCACGCACCATATACACTTTGCCACTGCCACCCTCTTCAGCGGGCGTACCATAAAACCGAATTGTCCCTTTTTGGCCAGTACTTTGCAGCCAATTTTTGACGGCTATGACCGTTGCCATAGAGCCCACACCAAACAAATGATGCCCACAGGCATGACCAGCAATACCCCCAAGCGATTTTTTTTCTGGTATAGAGTCTTGTGATACCCCGGGCAAGGCATCAAACTCGCCCAAAATACCAATGATGGGCTTTCCCTCACCAAAGGTAGCTACAAAGCTGGTTGGAATGTCGGCCACGCCTGCTTGTATCTTAAAACCCTCTTTTCGCAGTTGCTCTTGCAGTAAGCCTGAGCTTTTATACTCTTGGTAGCCTACTTCCGCAAAATTCCAAATCTGCTTGGCCAAACTGCCATAGAATTTTTCTTTGTTGGCCAATTCGTCCATGGCCTTACTTTTTGGATCTTGAGCAAGGGTGAGTACTGAAACCAAATAGCAAAAAACAAATAAGGTATTTCTCATGATTTAAGGTTGTGATGTTAGTTGAATGTATATACTCATTGCGTTAAGAACTGCATCATCCAGGCTGACAAAATTCCGCCGTATGTTCCTAAAATGTGGCTTAAGACGGCCAACAACACGCCAACAGGTGCCAACGCTGGGTGAAAAACTGACGCTACTGCTGGGGCCGTCGAAACGCCACCTATATTGGCTTGACTGCCTACCGCAACGAAGAAGTAGGGCGCTTTGAGAAGCCGAGCTACCACAAACATAAGTGTGATATGAATAAACATCCAGATGGTGGCCACTCCAAAAAGCCCGGCATAGTTGATATTGATTTTGGAGAAGTCAAGCCGCATTCCTATCGTCATTATTAAAAAGTAGATGAACAAGGTTGCCAAATCGGTTGTGCCTAATTTCTCTAATTTTCTCAATTTTGTAAACGATAAAGCAATGCCTAACGAAGTTGAAAGTATAACCAACCAAAGGAAGTTTGAGGTGAATGGGTCTAAACCATACTGGGCAAGCGAATCTTGATAAGGTGTAAGCGTTTTTGATAGAAAATTTGCCCCCAAATGAGCGGCTGCTCCACCCCCAAAACCCAAAGCCAAAATCGTAGTAATATCCATCAAATCGGCAGGACGATCTCTTTCTTCTTTCGTATCTAAAATCCTTTGTTTTACCTCTTCAATTGCTGTATTGTCAGCCTTTAGCCATTGATCTATTTTTGCTCTGTATCCTGCTCCATACATCAAACAAGCCGTCCATGTATTAGAAACTACGGCATCTACTACCAAGATAATGGCAAAAAGTGATTCATTACAGCCATAAATTTCTTTAAGTGCCAGCTGACTACTGCTGCCCCCAATCCAACTTCCCGAAATCGTGACTAATCCCTTCCAATATTCTTGAGCAATGGCTTGCTCTCTAAATGCAGGCGAAATTTGCATTACAATATAATAGGCAATAGGACATCCGATGATGATTCCGACTGTACCTGCGAAGAAAGTAAGCAATGCTTTTTTTCCCAAACGAACAATTGATCGGAGATCGGCGGTAGAAGTAAGCATCACCAATGCGGCAGGAAGCAAATAATTGGTGGCCATTTTGTAAAGCCCCGATTCTTCACCCGAAATAATTCCAAAGCTGTTCATGCTTGCAGGAAAAATATAGCAGAGCAATAACGCAGGAACGTAGGTATAAAATTTTTTGAAAAAGCCCTTTTCAGCATTGGAAGTACGAAAAATCAACAACAAAACCAATAAAAATACGCCGAGAATGACCGCATCGTTGGTAAGAAGAACTTGCATCTGAAAAAAAAGTGTGTTTGACAAAAGAAATTATCGAGACAAGTACAACCATTGGGATAGTTTTACTTTTCGGCAGAATTTTCTTACCTATAACCTTTGCTGTAAACGGTTCGGTTGGTAGTGGTTATGCCTCCCAATACACCTTCTCTGGTTGTTTCTACTACTAATGTTGGCTCCCACGGGGCATTGGTGGCGGCTTGTAACCAAAGGGTTTGGGTAACTTTACTGTCGAGCCATTGCTTACTTTTGGGGTCTTGAAACGGAACAATAGTTGCAATTACCAAGCGGTTGTCTTCCCAAGTGGTGGTAGAGATATTGGGTTTCATGGTTCGTCCAACATAAAAAGTATTTTCACTTTTCAAACCATCGAGTGAGTATCGGTATCGGACCGTGGATTGTAGCTCCCGTGGAGTGAACACCACTCGTTCAACATCTAATTGATTTTGGGTGTGTTTAATCGCTATTTGTTCGCCCCAAGTACTCCCAAGTGTTGGTACAGTTGGCTCATTTACTCGATTAATTACGGACACTGTACTAAGCACTTTTGTGGACCAAGCGCCCGAAAAATCAGGATTTTTTAGGGCTGTCGAGCGTTTTTTTAGTGGCGTACGGTCGGTGCGTGTGTAAGTGGCTACGGGGCTGCCTGTACCCGAAGCTGGCGGCGAATAGGGTTCAGCGGCGTTGGCACTGGCAGGCACACGAGGGTAGGTAATAAGCGAGTTTTCGTATTGTTTTACGATGTTATCCATGATACCGATGACCCAAGGATAATTGTCTTTCACATCAATCTCTTCTTGCGGATCTACCCGAAGGTCAAACAATCTAACCAGATTATTGGGGTCAGCATCGGGCAATTCGGTTTTGAAAGAATACCATAGTTTCCAGTCGTGCCATTTTACGGCCATTACATTGCCAAACCGCTCCATAAAAATGGCACTTTCTCGGTTTGAATTTGTTTGTTTACCTTCCAAAAATGGCAGTTGATTCAAACAAATCAACTTCATGTACCATTTCGTTGGAAACCTGCCCCGCTTTAATACGTCCTGTCCAACGAATCACGCAAGGCGTGCGAACTCCGCCCTCCATGGCTGAGTTGTAAAATCCCCGCCAAGGTCCCGATGTTCCTCGCCAAGGTCGTCTTAGCTCTGCCCCATTATCAGAACACCAAATCACCAATGTATTGTCGTCAATTTTTAGGCGATTCAACTCATTCATTATCATTCCAACATTGTGGTCAACGTCAGCCATAGCATCGCCCATATCGCCTGCACCTGTGGTGCCAGTTTTGTCTGGATGTGGCAATGCTGGAAAATGCAGTTGGGTCATGGGGTAGTACAAAAAGAAAGGCGTTCCTTTTTCTGCATTTTTTTTGATGAAAGCCACACTACGTTCGGCGGCTTCACGGTCCAATGTTCGCCTTGATGCTAAGTCAAAAGGCTTTACTTTTTTTGAAGGTGTGCCAGCCACTCCTTCCCAAATATAAGGCATATTTTGTAGATCAAACCCCTCCATTGAGCTAAACTGAGATAGGTGGCTGGTACTCGGAATACCATACCACTCGTCAAATCCTTGGCGTGTGGGGTCACGTTTTTCATGCCACTGGTCATCGCCGCTTATATCCCATTTGCCATAGAGGGCCGTGGCATAGCCAAGCGATTTTAGACCTTCTGCAATGGTTTGTTCCCACAGGGTAATTCCGTCATTATAATTCTCACCCGACCGAGGAGCGTATCTTCCTGTCATCAATGAAATGCGGGAGGGTGTACACGAATATTCAACGTTGAAATTGGTGAGACGAATGCCCTCTTTTCCAATTTTGTCAATGTTGGGCGTAGGTACTCCTCTTACACCTCCATAAGGGAAATATCAATACAATGTTGGGCCTCTTTTGGGCGTAACCAACCAGATAACCCACAAAAAATAGAAGGCTCAAGAAATACAGTTTCTTTTTCATAAATATAGTAATGGGTTTGGTTTGCTCATTTGTATTGCGTAAGTAGTATTGAGAAAATAGTATTGTGTATTGAGAATTAAATAATACACTCATTTCCAATGCTTTACTTTTGTGTTTTTTGTCTCAATACTATCAACTAAATACGCTGTACTACTTACATCTTATTAAGGTAAAAAACATTTTGGTCATTTAGATACCCGCATTACGCATTACCAACCGTTGCGGGGGTTTCTTAGCTACGCCAGAATCGGCCTAATCACTTTGCCCGCTACGTCGGTAAGGCGGAAATTGCGGCCT
>JALOLW010000447.1 GCA_025455795.1 Spirosomataceae bacterium | reverse complement strand
GGCAATGACCAACGACACGATAGACATCAACTTAATCAAGATGTTCATTGAAGGACCAGAGGTATCTTTGAAAGGGTCGCCCACGGTGTCGCCCGTTACCGATGCCTTGTGGGGTTCTGATTTTTTGTAGTAGGTTTCGCCGTTGATGACCACGCCTTTCTCAAAAGACTTCTTGGCGTTGTCCCAAGCACCACCCGCATTTGACTGGAACATACCCATCAACACGCCTGATACCGTTACACCTGCCAACAAACCACCCAGTACTTCGGGTCCCATCGTAAAACCTACAATCACGGGCGTAATGAGCGCGATCGCTCCTGGCAAAATCATCTGCTTGATAGATGCCTCGGTCGAGATAGCTACGCATTTTTCGTATTCTGGCTCGGTTTTGTACTCCATGATACCCGGAATCTCGCGGAACTGACGGCGCACTTCGTTTACCATTTCCATGGCGGCTTTGCCCACGGCAGATATACACAACGCGCTGAAAATGAACGGAATCATGCCACCCACAAACAAACCAGCCAACACGTCGGCTTTGTAAATGTCAATCTGCGTAATACCCGCAATGCCCACAAAAGCCGCAAACAACGCCAACGAAGTCAAGGCTGCCGAAGCGATAGCAAAACCTTTGCCCGTAGCGGCGGTAGTGTTACCAACTGCATCGAGGTTGTCGGTACGACCGCGAACTTCTGACGGAAGCTGTGACATTTCAGCAATACCACCCGCGTTGTCAGCGATGGGTCCAAAAGCGTCAATCGCCAACTGCATGGCCGTAGTTGCCATCATGCCTGCTGCCGCGATAGACACGCCGTACAAGCCCGCAAATTTGTACGAAAGAATGATACCTGCTGCCAACACGATAATAGGCAACACGGTGGACTCCATGCCTACGGCCAAACCACCGATGATGTTGGTGGCGTGTCCAGTACCTGATTTCTGCACAATCGAATCCACGGGACGTTTGCCCATGGCTGTATAGTATTCGGTAATGTACGACATCAACGCGCCCACAATCAAACCGACCACAATCGAATAAAACACGCCCATTGACGTAAATTCAAAACCACGCAAGGTGAGATTTTCGGGGAGGATATGGTTCACCAAGAAGTAAGAAGCAATAAAGGTGATGATGATAGAGGCCCAGTTGCCAATGTTGAGTGCATTTTGAACCGACGAGTTTTCGTCTTTAATACGCACAAAAAAAGTCGAAACCAACGAAGCCAACAAGCCTACACCCGCAATGACCATTGGAAGCAACACGGGCGAATATCCGCCCAGGTGGTCTTCGACAGCAATCTCTTGGCCCAATACCATCGTGGCCAAAATAGTAGCCACGTAAGAGCCAAACAAGTCGGCACCCATACCCGCTACGTCACCCACGTTGTCGCCCACGTTGTCGGCGATAGTGGCGGGATTACGCACGTCGTCTTCGGGAATACCTGCCTCTACTTTACCCACGAGGTCGGCGCCTACGTCGGCGGCTTTGGTGTAGATACCACCACCCACACGTGCGAAAAGCGCGATAGATTCGGCCCCGAGTGAGAAACCTGCCAATACTTCGATTACTTTTTTCATCTCCACCGAAGTCAGCGGCTGACCTGCGGCAAACATTTGATAGAATACAATGAACAAGCCACTCAGACCCAAAACGGCCAAGCCGGCTACGCCCATGCCCATGACCGAGCCGCCCGTAAACGATACGTTGAGGGCTTTGGCCAGTGAGGTACGCGCTGCTTGTGCCGTGCGGACGTTGGCTTTGGTGGCCACTTTCATACCGATATAGCCCGCCGTAGCTGAAAACACCGCGCCAATCAAAAACGCCACGGCGATAAGCGGAGAAGAATGAATTTCGATGCCGTTGGCTTCGGTTTGGCTACCCAAATACGCCAAAATCAAGGCGGTAGGAATGGCGAAGTAGGCCAAGATTTTCCATTCGGCTTTCAAGAAAGCGATGGCGCCGTCGGCGATGTAGCCCGACAGTTTTTTCATGTTGTCATCGCCAGCGGGTTGGCTCGATACCCAGCTAAAACGCCAAGCAGTGTAAAGTAGCCCGATGATACCAAAAGCGGGTACTAAATAGACGAGGTTACTCATTGATAATTAATTAGAGTTTGGTTGATACAATATAAAAAATTTCGCAAATATAGCAGAACCTCTGCCATTTAGCCAAAAGCATCCACTTCAATTTGTGTAAGCCACACTTTCTTCTGCGTCCTCACCGCACTTTTTCGTACCTTTGCCCAAACCATTTTTTAATTATGCAACTGAAAGTGTTGGCGTTTGGGATTGCCAAAGAAATCATCGGGCAATTGGAACTTGAAGTCTCGCTGGCTGACAATGCCACCGTCAACGACCTCAAAGACTACCTGGTGGTTCAATATCCTGATTTTCAAAAATTAGCGTCGCTGCGCGTAGCCCTCAACGCCGAGTACGCCAACGACGACGCACGCCTCTCACCCAACGACGAAATCGTTCTCATCCCACCCGTCAGTGGCGGATAAAAAATATGTTCCTAATTTTTAAAAATAACTCCCCCATCGGGGGGTGGGGGGCTTAATCTCAATGAAAATCATCGAATGTCCCCGCGACGCCATGCAAGGCTTGCACGAATTTGTACCGACTGAAACCAAAGTCAAGTACCTCAATCAACTCCTGAAAGTTGGGTTTGATACGCTTGATTTTGGGAGTTTTGTGTCGCCCAAAGCCATTCCGCAGCTACGCGACACGGCAGAAGTGTTGGCGCAGTTGGATTTGACCACTACCCCGACCAAACTCCTCGCCATCATTGCCAATGTGCGGGGGGCAGAAGAGGCTGTTCAGTTCCCACAAATCAGTTACTTAGGTTTTCCATTGTCGGTGTCGGAGACCTTTCAGCTTCGCAATACCAATAAAACCATCGCGCAGTCGTTTGAGGAAGTAGCGCAGATTCAAAACCTGTGCGTGGCGCAGGGCAAACAGTTGGTGGTCTATCTTTCGATGGGCTTTGGCAACCCTTACGGCGACCCGTACAGCCCCGAAATCGTGGAAGAATTTACCGAAAAATTGGTACAAATGGGCGTGGGCATCATCGCCCCTTCAGACACGATAGGAAACAGTACCAACGACCAAATCAAAACCTTGTTTTCGCACTTGATTGAGCGATTTCCGAAGGTAGAGTTTGGGGCGCACTTGCATGCCAAAACGAGCCAAACGCCCAAAAAAGTAAAGGCTGCGTACAAAGCAGGCGTGCGGCGCATAGATTGTGCCGTGCGGGGTTTTGGAGGTTGCCCCATGGCCGAAGACAAATTGGTGGGCAATCTCGCCACGGAGTTGGTCGTGAGCGAACTCCGAAACTTAGGGGCTGATCTCACCATTGACGACCTCCAGCTTGCCCAGGCCATGCTCGCATCGCAGTATGTATTTGGCTGATATAAAATCTGTTATCATCTATTCAATCCGTTGGTTCTTTATGATTTTACTTGAAAGCCGTAATTTTACTTTTAAAAAACAGGGATGGATATAATCAGTAACCTTAGCGATTTGGTACCTATCTTACCAC
>JALOLW010000057.1 GCA_025455795.1 Spirosomataceae bacterium | reverse complement strand
ATTTCCGCCTCGGTTTCGGTGAGTTGAACGTCTATTTGGGGGTTTTGGTGGCTGTATTTGAGGGCGTTGTCCAAGAGATTATAGACCACGTTGGTGAGGTGGATGCGGTCGGCCAGCACCTCACCCCCAACCCCTCTCCCTGGGGAGAGGGGAGTGACTTCCCCCCTCTCCCCAGGGAGAGGGGGCCAGGGGGTGAGGTGCGTGAGGTACGCCCCGTATTTTTCAAACTGCAATTTCATGGACTTCAACACCTGCTGAACGAGTTCATGGAGATTTATTTTTTCTTTGTTGAGGGCCAAACCCTGTTCTTCAAAGGTCGCCATTTTCAGCACTTTATCCACCAAAAGCGTCAGGCGGTTGAGTTCGTTTTTGGAGATTTCCAAGTACTCTTGGGTTTGGGCGGGGTTGTTGGCTACCCCAAAATTTTGGAGAGCTTCTATGGCTACACTTACGGTGGCAATGGGTGTTTTGAGTTCGTGGGTGACGTTACTGATAAAATCGTTTTTGAGCTGCGTGAGGCGGCGTTGGCGTTGGAGATTGCGGTAAATGGTCGCAAAAGCAATGCCCGTTATCCCCAACAAAAACAACGAAAACAAACTCTGTGGGACAATTTTTTTGAACAAATAGCTTTGGTAATGAGGAAAAACGGCGGCATAATTCGCGCCTATTGGCATGGTGCTGTTTACGTAAGTCGTATGAAACAAATCGGTATGTTTGAGGGTAGGATTGGTTTTTGCTCGCCTCACCTCAAACGCCAAATCAATCTTCGCCCTGGTGATTTGTTTTTGATAAGCACGGCGAATGTCCTTGACGCGCAAGGAGTCTTCAAAAAAACGAAATACGACTTGGTTTTCTTTGGTTTCTGGCCCTACTTGACTGATACTAAAGCCCGACGGAGGACGAATACCCGTCAGTACGCAGTCGCGCGTGAAAGATTGGGTGGACTTTACTGAAAATACCCACTTTTTGGGGTCACGTTTGGGTTGACTGTCGGCCTGTATCGTGGCTTTTTGGAGTACTTTTACTACCCTGCCCAACACCAACTTGGTCATCGAATCGCTAAGGTTTTGGTGCGGACGTAAAGTCATGGCGATAGACTGACGCAGACTGTCGGTCATTGAAGCATTGTTATTATAAATCGCCACCATTTTGATTTCTTTGGGGGGCTTGCCACCTACCAAATCAACGGTGTGAGGCGTCACTCGCATAAAACTATCTGCCGACAAGTAACCTATATTGACCGAATCTGTGATCTGTACTTTCATCCCCGCCCGTGGCCGCACCACAATCGAAGAAATATCCTCTGGCCGTAGCGCAATCTGCCCAATCAAAGCGGGTTTTGCCTGCGCTTTTATTGAACTTTTTGGAATTTGCGAAGTTGTTGCCTTTAATGATACAGACATCGGAGATTGATTTTTTTGCGCCCACGCAATCTTACTCTGAATCACCGAATCTTCTAAGGCTTGGATGGTATTTTTGAACAAAATATCGGTTTCTTTCTGCAAAATCGTCTTTTGTTCTTGGTATTCTTTATGCAGCCAAAAACCTAAAAATGAGGTCAATAAGAGCATAGAAATAAAAACCAAGCCCCCTTGCCCCCGGAGGGGGTATGCTTTGATTGCAGTTATTTGTCCCAATATTGATTTCATGGCAAAATTTTTCTGTATTTAGCTCCCCTTCGGGGCGGGGGGGCTAATTCCTAATCACTCGAATACCAGGTCCACCGCCAGGCTGAACTCCCATTTCTTTCATCCAAGCGTCGCGTTCTTTGTTAAACTGCGCCTCGGTTACTTTTTTACCACCAGAAGGCTTGCGGAAGTCGTCTTTACCCAATTTTTTAAAGTCAATCGTTTGGGCTGTGTAAATCATTTCACCGTCATTGACATTGGCCTCCAAAATCATACCCGGAAGCCCACCAAAAACCATCGGGCCGTGCGGTGCGGGAATCGCCTCCGTAAACCACACCTGCGTTACCTGCTTGTTGGCAGGATTGGTCATGGTCGCTTGCATACAGTCGTGGCCGTGGATTTTTTTCATTTCGCCCGTGATTTTCCAATTGGTCTTTTTGAGCGTATCCATTACCAAAAACTTCTGCCCTGCCAACTCCTTCAACTCGATTTTCTCTTGGTTGTCGTAGTTGCGATAGACCTCGCTTTGGGGCGTTCTCACCACGATACGCATTTGATTGCCGTTGGCATCGGTGCTGTTGGTTTCGCTATCGTCTTCGTCTTTGGGGACGGGTATGTAAAGCGACTCTCCACCCCGAAAGTTGAGTTGCATTTGACTCGTCCGAAACTCCGGTATCATGGCCTTCATAGACTCATCGGTAAGGCGTTTGTGCATGTTGATTTTGTGTTCAAAGATAATTTTGCCTTCCGTGTTGGTTTGACCAAAGGCATTGAACAGAGTACAAAGAGCTAACAGCCAAGTGATTGTGTTTGTTTTCATTGTGATTGATTGGTTTGTTTATTTTTGTGGTTAGTAAATAACCTCATCCCGTCCCGAAACAAGTTCGGGACACCCTTCTCCTTAGAAAGGAGAAGGGCTGGGGTTGAGGTTTTATCTCGTAATCACTCTTACCCCGCCGCTTGGCATTCCGCCAAAGCCTTTGAGGTTATAGGTAAATGTCATCAAAATATAGCGGCCCAGCGAGCGGATGCGCTCGTCTTGTACCACGTTGTTTACGGCAAAACGATTGATGACGACGTTGCGATTGAGCAAATCTACCGCCGAGAGTTTCAGTTCGCCACGGTTATTTTTCAGGAACGATTTGGCAATAGATGCGTTCCAAATCGGGATGCGTTGGTTGAAATCAGAGCCTCTAAAATTGTAAATGGCGTAGTCGAGGGTGCTGTTAAAATTGAGTCCTTTGACGATGCGCCAGTTCATTTCTACGTCATAGTTTTGATTAATAAATGTCTGATTTTGAGCCGTATTGATAGAATAGGTAGTGCGGTTGTAGGTGAGATTGGCACTGGCAAAGAGTCCAAACGCCTCCGTCGGACTCCAATCCCAACGCAGGGTATTGCGGTTTTCAAAACGCCGCGTGCGGTTTTCTACGTCATTGACCAACGCTAAACCACGGTTGAGGGTCAAACTGGTATTGAAATTGAGGCGCGTTTTGAGGGCTTTGAGACGAAAACCCTTGGAGATATTGCCAAACAAATTGTAGTCGTCGCGCATGTTCACGGGGCGGTAGGTACGCACGAGGTTGTCGGCTACCCACTGCGCCATCGAGATTTTGTTGGTGGTGTACATGAAATTCAAATTGGCAAAAAAGCTATTGAACGTCAGGGCATTGAAGCTGTTGAACTGTGCACTCAAGCGATGTTGGTATTCGGGGCGTAAATTGGGATTCCCCTCCATGATGTTGAGCGGGTCGGAGTTGTCAATAATCGGCGATAGCTGCTGAATATCAGGGGCCTGTACGTCAGTATCATAGTTTACATTGAGCGATTTGGAGTTGCTATAATTGTGCGTGTAGCGCAGTTGGGGCAGCAGGTTGAGGAAACTACGATTGATATTGACGTTTTGCAAAATCAAATCTCCTTCCAACTGTGACTGCTGCACCCCTGCCCCCACGGTGAGGTTGTCTTCTTTGCCCGCAAAACGGTAGTTCATGCCCGCTTTGTGAAACGAAAAGTCGGTTTTGAACTGATTGCTCAACGCACGGTTGAAGACAGGCGCACGCTCAGGACGCACATCGAACACCTGCCTGTCCACATCTGTACGCGCGAGTTGGAAGGCATAGTTGGTTTCCAAATACTGTTTACGACCCAGCGGTTCTGTAAATGAGAGTGTTAGTCCGTAGTTGAGACGTTCATTTTGTTGGGTGTTGGTTTGGCGCAACGTGTCTATGCGCTGAACACTACCCGTCGGGCCAAAGAAACGGTTGGTAGCGCGAAGTGTGCCGTTGCGGTCGTTTTCGTTGTAACCCAACGTGGCTATGACCGAAAAATTACGGCCTTTTTTGGCAAAACGATGCCGCCAAAGCAACTCCGAATTAAGGCGTGTATTGTTGCCTTGGCTCAACGTAGAGCGTTCATTATCATTTTGAATACCAGCTCCTTCCAAGAAGTTTTGGGTGCTACTTCCGATGTTGGTGGAGCTATTGCCGAGGCTCAGATTGTTGGTCCATCGGAGGGTATTGGCCGAGTCGAGTTTGTGGTCGAGTGTGAGGTTGAGGCGGTGGCTTTCGTTGAAAGTTTTTTGAGCGGTATTTTGATTGCTCAAAAACGTCCGCCCAGGCAAAAAATTCTGACGATTGACCTCTTTATCAACAAGTTGGTCGCTGCGGCTATAAAAATAATTGCTCTGAATATCCGTCTTTTTGCTGAGTTTATCGTTGTAATTGACACCTGCCGCCCAAGTGGTCTGAAAGCCGTTGGTACGCCCGCCGAAGTTGAGCGGAATGCCCGTATCATCGTTGCTATTGAACGAAAATCGCATTCCCCCGCCCGACATCATCTGCCGCGCCGCCCCCGAAAAATTCATGTAATCTTCAATCGAAAATCCTTGCTGATTGACGTTGTTGGCCATGCCCAAAAACGAAAACTGTCGCGCCTTGTTGAACTTGTTGATGTTGGCGCGGCCTGTGTAGCGAGCATCGGGGCCTGCGCCGCCCATGATGTTGCCAAAGGCCATTTTTTTCTTTTCTTCCTTGATTTTCAGGTCAATCGTCTTTTCGCGTTGGCCGTCGTCTATGCCCGTAAAAGAGGCTTGGTCGGATTGACGGTCAAAGACTTTTACCTTGTCCACGGCATCGGCGGGGAGATTGCGGGTAGCTACTTTGGGGTCACGCCCAAAAAACTCCTTGCCGTCCACCGTCACGCGCTTGACGGTTTGTCCTTGGGCCGTAATCGTGCCGTCGCGGCTCACTTCTACCCCTGGGAGGCGTTTGAGCAAATCCTCCACCACGGCGTTGGGTTGAACTTTGAACGAACCCGCGTTGTACGCAATTGTATCGCCCACAATTTCGACGGGATTGCGTTCGCCCCTGACCACGACCTCGTTCAAATCTTTCGGAATCGCTTCCATCTTGATAAGACCGAGGTCGGAGTCGGTGGGCTGTGTCAAACGGCTGTATGGGCGCAAACCCATGTAGGTAATCTTCAATAAATACGACTGGCTGTTCAAATTTTTGAGTTCAAAAACGCCACCTGTCTGCGAGCGGCCAAACGTCACCAACGACGAATCTTTGGGTTCCATGAGCATCACCGTCGCGCCTTCGAGCGGTCGGTCGGCGGTGTCTTTGACCACACCTTTGAGACTGATTTTTTGGGCAAAAGCGGTGGAGCAGAGGGCTGTGAGTAGGAGAAGGTGGAAAATCCGACGTAGGAAATAAGAGGTAGGATGAGGCCGATCTTGCGGGTAAGAAGTAAGAGATAGGAAGTAGGAACTAAGATTTCTTTCTTCTCTCTTTTCACTTCTAACTGTAAACTGTAAACTGTGAACTGTAAACTGTAAAAACATGGCTGCTAACGGGTGATTAGTTGTTTGATGCCCCAAAAGTAGCCGATGTATTTCAGAAGGTAGGTTAAAATGGGTTGAAACAATGTTAATTAAGGTTAAAGCAGCTCATCATTGAATATTGCTACAAATCTAAGTACAGTGTTTTGAAAGTTATTTCATGTATTTTGAACCGCAAAGGCGCAAATACGCTATGTTTTTTACATTCATTCTTAGCGTCCTTGCGTCTTGGCGGTAAAATTAATAATAGAACAAAATTTATAAATCACGGTACTAAGTTACTTGGTGTAAAGCTTTGCTCTGGCCTGTCTAAAACGATTATCTATTTTTTCAAGCCTAATTAACACCAATCCAACCTCATCTTTTTTGTTTTGGTTAGAAGTTCTCCCAAAAAATATCGCGTGAGTTATTCCAACGCTTTCAATTGTTGAATCAAGTCTGCTACTTGGACATTTTGTAAATCAGCAAAAACGAGGGTCGCCTCGGTGAGAATGTCGGCTTTGCCGATACCCACGGTTTTCATCCCTGCCCTGCGCCCTGCTTCAATGCCCGCCACGGCATCTTCAAACACCACACATTCTTCGGGTAAAAGGCCCAATTCTGCCGCGCCGTTCAAAAACACCTCGGGGTCGGGTTTGCCTTTGGCGATTTTATTACCGTCAATAATCACGTCAAATTTGTCCAAAATACCCACTTTTTCGAGGATAGGGCGGGCGTTTTTGCTCACCGAACCGAGTCCAATCTTGATGCCTGCGGTGCGGGTTTGGACCAAAAAATCGGTGATGCCTGGCAAAATATCGTCGGGTGTCATCTGATTGACGAGGGCTACGTACCAGTTGTTTTTGAGCGTACCGTAGTCGGTTTTGGTGGCTTCGTCGAGGGTAGTACCTCCGTGGGCGAGGATACGCTCCAGCGACTCCGTGCGGCTTACGCCTTTGAGGCTTTCGTTGAACTCTTCCGAAATATCAAATCCCAACTTTTCGTTGGCCAGTCTGCGCCATGCTTGGTAGTGGAAGTGCGCGGTATCAACAATGACACCGTCGAGGTCAAATAAAAAGGCTTTTGTCATTTAACTTTTGGTTTTGTGGGTGGGTAAGTGGATACAAACAAGCATGGGTCGCTCCGAAATCGTCTGAGTTAGCCCTCAAAACTCCCACCGCATGCCTACGCCGTTGGTCGTTACACTTACGTGGTCGAGGGCTTTTTGGAGGCGGGGCGCGTTACGGCTATGAACGAGGTAGTTGGTCAAATCGAAGAGCATCAAAAAACCACCCTGCACGATAACTGCCTGTCCAAAACCCCGAAAACGGTCTTGCTGGGCGGGCTGATTTTTGGCTTTTTCTAAGAGCCAGAGTCCGCTGGCCACGTAAGCCATATCAAGTCCCGTGTTGAACAAAAGCACTTTTTCTACGCTTTTTTGTGCTTCCAACGCCTCCGAAAGGGTGGGTGGGGCGGTGCGCTTGCGGGCTCTGGCTGTGTTGATAAAACCCAATCCCGCAATACCCAAATTGACGGCGTTCCAGTACAGGTTCATTTCGTGAAAAGAGCGCGTGCTGCCCTGTGCTTGCCCGATAGCAATGCCGCTTACGGCCATGTTGGCCAACGACCAGCCCGCCAGTACTTTCATCCCTATCTGCTCAGTACGCTCGCGCTTGTGCCACGCCTCTTGCCATGCTGACTGGGCAAATGCAGTTTGGGCAAAAATAAATACCAGAAATACGTATTTTGTGAAGTTCATTGGGCAATTCTAACGTGATAACTACTCCCAAGAGCAAGTAGTCGAAAATCGCTTTTTTTTGCAAGAAAAAAACGGAAAAATGTTAGCCGTGACATTCCGTAGTAAAAATGGATAGCTGAATTTTGGCGGGGAAAGCCACTGCATGAGGAAAAAAACAGCAATAGTGGCTTTATGGTGGTATATCAATCGTCACCTCAATGCCACAGTTCAATATCAATCTCAACAACGTCAATACCTACGATGCCATCGTGATAGGCTCTGGCATGAGCGGCGGCTGGGCAGCCAAAGAACTCTGCGAAAAGGGCCTCAAAACGCTCGTCATCGAAAAAGGCCGCATGGTGAGCCACATCGAAGACTACCCTACGATGATGAAAGACGGCTGGGAACTCGAAAATCGCGGCGGCCTCTCGCCCAATGACCTCGAAAAGTACCACGTCCAAATTCGTAGTGGGTTTGTGGGTAGTGCTACCAAGCATTTTTATACCAACGACCTCGACAACCCCTACCAAGAGACCAAACGTTTTGACTGGATTCGGGGCAATCAAATCGGGGGACGGTCGCTGATTTGGGGCAAACATACCTATCGTTGGGGACCGATGGATTTTGAAGCCAACGCCCGCGAGGGCATTGCCATAGATTGGCCTGTGCGCTACCCCGAAATCGCCCCCTGGTACAGTTACGTAGAGAAGTTTGCGGGCATTAGCGGCGAAAAACTCGGCCTCTCGCACGTACCCGACGGGGAGTTTTTGCCGCCGTTTCCGCTCAATTGTTTGGAAAAAGAATTCAAAAAATCGGTCGAAACCAAGTTTTCGGGTCGGCACATTACGATTGGGCGCGTGGCGCATCTCACTGAGCCGCAGCCGTGGCACCTCGAACTTGGCCGTGGGCAGTGCCAAACCCGCAACCGTTGCAGTCGCGGCTGTCCGTATGGCGCGTATTTTAGTTCAAACACTGCCACACTTCCCGCCGCCCACCGCACGGGCAACATGGTCGTCAGACCCAATGCCATCGTGCAGTCGCTTATTTTTGACGAAAAAACGCAGAAAGCGACGGGCGTGCGCATCGTGGACAGCGAAACGATGAAAACGAGCGAATTTTTTGCTAAAATCATCTTCCTGTGCGCGTCGGCACCCGCCTCGGCGCAGATTTTGCTCAACTCAACCTCCGCGCGTTTTCCGAATGGCATGGGCAACGACAGCGGCGAACTCGGCCACAACATCATGGACCATCACTACCACGTGGGCGCGATGGGCGACTACGACGGCTTCACCGACAAATACTACAAAGGACGCCGTCCGACGGGGATTTTTATTCCGAAATACGTCAATCTCGACGAAAAAACGAAGAATCCCAACTTCCTGCGCGGCTATGATTATCAGGGCGACTCAGGACGCGCCAACTGGGGCCGTGGCAACGATACTGTGGGCGTAGGGGCTGATTTCAAAGACCGTCTCACCGAGCCTGGTGGCTGGTACATGAGCTTGATGGGCTTTGGCGAAGTGCTGCCACGCCACGAAAACAAAATGACTCTCAGCAAAGACAAAACCGACAAGTGGGGCGTTCCGCAGATTGTGTTTGACGCCACTCACGGCGAAAACGAGCTAAAAATGCGCCAACAGATGAAAACCGACGCCGCCGAAATGCTTGAAGCGGCGGGCTTCAAAAACGTGCGGATGTTTGACAACATCGGTGGTTTGGGCAACGGTGTCCACGAAATGGGAACGGCTCGCATGGGTGCCGACCCCAAAACCTCGGTACTGAATCGTTGGAACCAACTCCACGCCGTTGCCAACGTTTTTGTGACCGACGGCTCGTTTATGACCTCCTCCAATTGCGTCAATCCTTCTATCACCTACATGGCGTTTACGGCGCGGGCCGTGGATTACGCCGTCAAAGAACTCAAAAAGTTGAATCTATGAACCGCCGCACCTATTTACAACAACTGAGCCTGACACTCGGCTTTGCGGTTTCGGCAGCGTCGCTGTCAGAAATCATGATAAGTTGCAAAAACGCCCCCAAAGCCCACTGGAAGCCCGTCGTTTTTTCGGAAGAGCAGGCGTTTTTGGTCGAAGAGATTTGTGAAACTATCTTGCCCCGCACCAAAACCCCAGGTGCCCGCGACATCGGTGTGACGCAGTTCATAGACGCCTCACTCAAAACGATGTTTACCGATGCCGATAGAAAAAAGTTTTTGGAAGACTTGGACGACTTTAACAGTGCTTGTTCGTCAAAGTACGAAGTTGATTTTCAGAGTCTTGATGCTAAAAAGCGCATCGAATACCTCACCACCCTCGACCGCGAATCGGCCCCGTTTCCTATCAGTATGTGGGGCATCATGCTCGACCCCGACCCTAAGCCGATTACATTTTTTAGGAAACTCAAAAGCCTGTGTTTGAGCGCGTTTTTTACGTCGGAGAAGATTGGTAAAAATGTATTGAACTACCTCCCTATTCCAGGCCAATACGAAGGCTGCACCGACCTCAAAACAGGTCAAAAGTGCTGGACAGAGTGAGCGGATCTTCTGCAAGGGTATCGTACCTAAAAAGGGGAATTAGTTTTGTTTAGAATTACCAAAAATTCTCCTAAACTAATGACTTTAACTTTGGGGAACGGGATGGATTTTAAGATTTTGAAATGACCATCAGAAGTAACAAAGAAATCTGCGTTTGAAGCTATCGCTGCATCTATAAATTTATTGTCGTCGTAATCCTGAGTAATCAATCCCCAATGAAAATAGACTTCTATTTTTACTGTATTATGTTGTTTTAGAATTAATTCGGCCAGATTGTCTGCGATTTCTGGGGTCATTTTTTCGGCGAAAATTTCTGAATACTCACTAAGAATTTCAGTAGAAATAATCAATTCAAAAATACCTTTACGATAAGCGTCAAAAATGGGGCGATAAGCTGATTTCTTAGGCAAAATCGCTAAGAAACAATTGGTATCTAAGACAATTTTCATGAGTGACTGTATGGAGTCCGGAGGTGTTCGCCAAGCCACTGGTTCACTTTGGCATCAGTATCCCAGTTATTTTTCTCGAAAAATTCGTCAATACCATCGTCTATTTTACTGGCGAAGTAATCAGCCAAAAGCTGCTTAATTTCTAAAAGCTGGCTTTCGGGTAATGGTCTTGAAAACGTCTTTAAAAGTTCTAATTGGAGATTGGTGAGCATGGCAGTTGTATTTTACGTGGTTCTTCTATCAAATTTAGGGTAAAGATACTTCATGCGTTGTATTTTTCTGAAATGACCCTGAATTTCTTCTACTTCCGAATCACTGCCCCCAACTCTTTCTCAAACGCTATCATGAGTTTTTGCATGGTTTTGTCTATCACTTTGTCGGTGAGGGTTTGGGAAGCGTCTTGGAGCGTAAAACTCACGGAGTACGATTTTTTGTCGGGGCCGATGTTGTCTCCTTCATAAACATCAAACACGTTTACGTCGGTCAGTAGTTCGCGCTCGTATTTGCGGGCGGCTTGGCGGATTTGCTCAAAAGTCACGGTTTTGTCCAGCACCAACGACAAATCACGACGGACTTCGGGAAACTTGGATACTTCCGTAAAACGTACTTTGTCTTGGTACTGTTTGAGCAGATAAGCCCAGTCAAAATCGGCATAAAATACCGCTTGCTTGATGTCGAGGATTTTGGTCAGTTTGGCTCTGACTTGTCCAAAACTCACCAACGGCTTTTTGTTGAGGGTGTAGGTAAGGCCGTATTCAAATATCGTTTTATCCGTGATTTCTTGTTTTTCGACCGTCGTGACGCGCATCGCTTGCAACACCAACTGCACCGCCGAGGCCAAATCGTGGAAAGCGAGTTTTTGGTCTTTTTCAAACCAACTTTCCGCCGCTTGATGCCCCGCCATGAGCAGCACCAAGTGCGACAACTCCTTGTATTTGCCTTCTACTTTGTGATACGTTTTGCCAAACTCACAAATTTTGAGGTCTCTTTGGCGACGGTTGAGGTTATAGACCACTGACTCCAACCCCGAAAAAAGCATTGTTTGACGCATTACCAACAGGTCTTCGCTAAGAGGATTGAGCATTTGTACGTCTTCACCCACGAGCGTAGGCGCGATGGCCGCGCTGTACGCAGGTTTGGTGAGCGAGTTGGTCATGGTTTCGTTGAAACCATTGGCCGCCAACAGATTAGCAACGCGCAATTTCTGTTTGTCGGGGTCCACGGTGGGGAAGCCCGACAGAAAATCGGTGGCGAGGGTTTCGGAAAGTTCGATGTTGTCAAACCCATAAATTCGCAAAATTTCCTCAATTACGTCGGCCTCACGGGTCACATCCACGCGGTAAGGCGGCACGGAAGCCGTGAAACCTTCGGGCGTTTCGTCGTGGAGTTGGATGTCCAAATCGTTGAGAATCCGCTTGATGAGGGTGCGGTCGAGGGTTTTGCCAATGAGCCTATCCACATTTTTGTACTTCACAGGCACGCTAAAATGCGCGATAGGCTGCGGATAAATATCAAAAATATCAGACGAGACTTCTCCACCTGCTACGTCGAGCAGCAGCAGGGCGGCGCGTTTGAGGGCATACACGGGCAAGTTGGGGTCTGTACCACGCTCAAAACGAAACGAAGCGTCGGTTTTGAGGCTGTGGAAAGTCCCCGTTTTGCGAATCCAAGCCGACGAAAAATGCGCCGCTTCCAAAAAAATCGCGGTTGTTTGCTCTGTCACACCCGATTTAGTACCACCAAACACCCCACCGATACACATCGGTTCTTCGCTGTTGCAAATCATCAAATCATTGGCCGAAAGTTTGCGTTCTACGCCGTCGAGCGTGACAAAAGGCGTTCCTTCGGGCAAGGTTTTGACAATGACTTGATGACCCGTGATTTTGTCTAAGTCAAAAGCGTGCAGCGGTTGGCCGAGTTCGTGGCAGAGGTAGTTGGTGATGTCCACCACGTTGTTGATACAGCGCACGCCCACGGCTTGAAGTTTGTCTTTCAACCAATCGGGCGATTCTTTGACGGTCAGCCCCGAAATGACTACGCCCGCATAGCGCGGACAAGCCTCCGTGTTTTCGACCGTGACATTTAGTGAACTACCAACTGTAAACCGTGAACTATAAACTGTGAACTCTTCAACAGTGGGAATACAAAGTGGGCGATTGAGAACAGCTTTGAGGTCGCGGGCTACGCCGAGATGCGAGGCGGCGTCGGCGCGGTTGGGGGTCAGGCCAATTTCGATTACGTAGTCGGGTTGGAGGCCAAAATACTCAATCGCAGGGGTGCCGTTAGGCAGGTCGGTGTCCAAAACCATGATACCCGCGTGCGACGTACCGAGGCCGAGTTCGTCTTCGGCACAAATCATGCCCTCAGACGGCTGCCCATAGACTTTTCTTTTGGCAATCGTAAAAGGCTCGCCTTCAGCGGGATAGATGGTTGCGCCCACGGTAGCTACGACTACTTTTTGCCCTGCGGCTACGTTTGACGCGCCACAGACGATAGTGGCTGGTTCGCCTGCGCCCGTATCTACGGTAGTGAGGTGGAGGGTTTTGTCTTTGACCATAAAAGGCTCACAAGTTAGCACTTGCCCAACCACAACCCCTTGCAGACCGCCTTTGATGCGCTCTACGGGTTCGACCCCTTCTACTTCCAAGCCCGTGGCCGTGAGTACTTTACCAATTTCTTCCGCCGATTCGGGAATATCTATGAATTGTTTGAGCCAGTTGTACGAAATTTTCATGAACTGTGTTAAATTTCAAATTTTAGGGCAAATATTATTTGGCGAGGGCAAAATTATTGTCAAACAGTGTGTTTGATTTGACAACGGCAAATAT
>JALOLW010000446.1 GCA_025455795.1 Spirosomataceae bacterium | reverse complement strand
CAATACGTTTTTCTCAATTTTTTGATATTCTCGGGGGCAGCACTCAATTGGAGCGAAATTTGGCCTAAAAACCTCACACCAAGCGATAGTTGGTCTATTGTCGTGGGGTTATTGGTGGTATTGGTTTTTGTGAAATTAGTAGTTGAGGTTCTCAAAAAATGGCCATTGAAGTCTTCCAAAATGACCTATTTTTTGGCGGGGAGTTTGATTTTTTTATTGGGAACAGGCTTCGTTTTGTCGGCTTCTCGCCTCCAAAAAGACGAAATTTGGATGCACATCAATCGCTATCGAGTTCATTCTGTGGCGGCTTTGGTACTTACTTATCTCTATTTTGTGCCTATGTTGGCCACTCGTTTTACGGCGTTTTTGACTACTTTGGGGGTGGTTTTCCTGTTCTTTTGTCTTTCTTATTTCCATTTTTACAGTGTTTTCGATTTCAATAAACGGGGCTTTCTGGCAGGGCAGTTCAACTGGACTACAACTGGCGAATGGTTTGTTTATCGAGATACTCCTTACTGGGAGGGCGCATCCAAAATAGTCATGCAAAATGCCCGTCAAAGCCATTTATATCAACTTGACCACACGCCTTTCTCCGTAATTCAGCCGTCGGCTACCACGACTAAACTCAACGTAAAGCACCAAGCCGCCGAAAAAATATTGAGCATTTCGGGCGAATCGCCACAAATCAGGTTTCGGCAAAATCCTGTGGACTACTATTTCGTGTTCAAAAATCTTTCGACCCACAAAACCTACCTCCACGCGGCTCAGTATGACGCCCGCAGTGTTCGGCTGGTAGCATTAGGCAATCCCTATTATTATCCTACGTTTCATACTTATCTGCATTACAGGCATTTTCCTGCGGGTCAGTATCAAGTTGGGTACGCTACCGTCTCGCCCGACAGTCGCCTTCAATGTTACTGGCAAGACTTCTACTTTTCGACCGAACCAGTACTGGCTTTGCGTAAATAACGCGCTTAGATTTGGGCAACGGTGCTAATTTCGTTTATTTTGTCCTTTGGTTTTCAACAAGCTATCATGCGTAAAGAATTTTCAGCAGCCATTGAAAAGCTGGCTTTGGCCGACGAATCAGTGGTTTTTATCACGGGCGATTTGGGCTACAATGCCCTCGAAAATCTCCAAGAAAAACTCGGCAAACGCTTTATCAACGCGGGCGTAGCCGAGCAAAACATGGTGGGTGTAGCCGCAGGAATGGCCTACAAAGGCTACAAGGTGTTTTGCTACAGCATTGCGCCGTTTGTGGTGTATCGCTGCTTGGAGCAGTTTCGCAACGACGCCTGCCTGCACAACCTGCCCGTGTTTTTGGTGGGCAACGGCGGCGGCTACGGCTACGGTATCATGGGCAGTACGCACCATGCTATCGAAGATTTGGCCTGTTTGAGCAGCCTCCAAAACGTCAAAACTTGGATTCCTGCGTTTGCCGATGAGGTAGAATATGCCCTCACCCAAATCCTGCACGAAGCCCGCCCTGCGTACCTGCGCTTGGGTGTGGGCGGCCTCACGCCCGCAGGTGCGACGCTCGCAGGGTCGTTGAAAAAAATCCACCATTCGGCAGAAGCCAACACCGCGATTGTGGCCCTCGGGCCTATCGTGAGCAATGTCCAAAAAGCCATTCAACAGTCAAATAGTCAGTCCGAAACGAATATTTATACGGCCTTGACGCTCCCTCTCCAACTCTCTGAGCCCACCCTCCACGAACTCCGTCAAGTAGAAAATATCCTTGTCGTAGAAGAACACGTGAGTATCGGTGGACTGGCGCAGCAGTTGTCCGTGCAACTACTGGAAGCGGGTATTCATCCCAAAACCTTCAAGTCATTGGCCGCACAAGGCTATCCCAATGGGCTTTATGGCAGTCAAAGTTATCATCAAAAGCAGTCGGGGCTGGATGTGGGGCATCTCGCGCAGGTCATCCACCAATTTCATCATTCACTTATTGACTCACTGCCTGAATGAACAAACGCTCTTTGGCTGCCCTGCTCGTTACGTTTGCCCTGATGGTGGTTTATTATCAGTTGTGGAATCGCTACGCTATCAATATCCCGAAGTGGGACGACCACGCCTTCAAAGCTACGATACTCAACTTTGAAAAAGCCGATAGCTTTGACGGAAAACTTTATGAACTGTACCGTCAGCACAACGAACACCGCGTCGGACTCACTCGTTTGGTGGCGGTACTTGATTACAAAATCTTTGGCAAGCTCAACTACGTCCATTTGATGTTGGTGGGCAATCTGGCTTTGCTACTGATATGGTGGATATTGACACGTTTCTTTAAGCCTCTCCCTGGCGCAATATGGTACACTTTACCCATTACAGCTTTTTGGTTTTCGTTGGCATTTTGGGAAAATGCCTTTTGGGGTATGGCGGCCATTCAAAACTTTTGGGTAGTAGGATGGGCGGTTTTGACTTTTTGGCGACTCAGCCGCACCGATAATTACTGGTGGTGGGCTTTCCCGATGGCCCTGATGGCGGTGTTTACGAGTGGCAACGGTCTATTGGTGCCGCCCATTGCGTTGTTGGTGTTGTTGATTCAGAAGCGTTGGAAAGAAGCGGGCATCTGGACGCTGTACAGTACCTTGCTCATTGGACTTTATTTTTGGGATTACCAGCGTCCGCCTACCGATTTGAGCGGGACGGGTTTCAAAACTTTATTGAAAGGCTTCTTACTTCTCTGCGGGTCGTTGATAGAAGGGTTGCCTTTTGGCGATTTTCCCGTTCAAATGCCACTTTGGGGCGGTGGATTGTTGTTTTTTGTGAGTTTTTGTTTGCTACTTTACCAGCTCCGTAGTTACTGGAAAAGGCAATTTGAACTCGATGCTTTCGACTATTTTTACCTCGGTGGTGTGCTGTTTACGCTTGCTACGGCGGCACTTGTGGCTTACTCTCGCAGCAGCGATGGCGTGTCGGTCATGCTCACGAGTCGGTACAAAGTCTATTCAGCTTTGTTGTTGAGTTTCAATGTGATCTACTTGATTCGACTCGTCAGTCCTGCCTTTCGCGAGGTCCTCACGGTTACTTTCGTAGTGGCGGCGGGGTATCTTTACGTTTGCAATCAGCATTATCACCTGTACGATACGATTCAGTTGCGGAAGTTCAATATCACGAGTAGTTTCAATTGGCGCAATGACGGCAATCTAAACGGTGAGATTTACAAAGCACCTGCTACATTTTTGGATAAAATTAAGCTGCCCAAAGATAGCGTATTGACGGGAAAACCATGTGTGGTGAAAAACGACCAACTCGAACTCACCCAAGCCAACTACCGCCTCTATGATCTGCGCGACGGCGGGCTGTATATTCTCCTCACCAACGCCCAGCATCAGTACATTTTTCCGACTTGGCAGGCGCGCAAACATTCGTTTCGTAACGTGCTGAATTACAACCGATTTTTTATCAAAAGTTCCACGGCGCGTGTACCCGCAAGCGAAGTAAAATCGGGTACTTACCACGTGCAATGGCTCCACTATGACCGTAAAAATAAATTATATTTAGAGAAAGCCGAATGTGAAGTAGTGACGTTTGAGCCTACTCAAAAACAAGTGATAAAGACAAATTGGTA
>JALOLW010000445.1 GCA_025455795.1 Spirosomataceae bacterium | reverse complement strand
GAAGTGGTGAGCCCGACAGGATTCGAACCTGTGACCCACTGATTAAAAGACACATGGACGTGACGTCGAATGGGTAGCATGGGTAAGAAAATTCCTTGAATTTCAGGCTTATGTGTTCTTCTTTTAGACTAAGGTTGAATTTATGAGCACTTTCATCCAAACTATCTTGTAGGGCCTTGACCAATCCCTTTTCTTTATGCCCGATATTACTAAATGAAATACGTACAACGGGGTTTTGTTTGCGCCAGTCCCATTTATTGGCTATGAACAAGCCCTCAAAAAGTGATTGTTTGCTTTCGTAAAGTGCTTGTATGGTATCAATTAACAAGGACTTTCCGAACCGACGAGGGCGAGACAAGAAGAAATAGCCTGTTTGTTCCACCATGCGATGGATGTACATGGTTTTGTCTAAATACAAAAAGTTGCCTTTTCTTATTTTTTCAAAATCTTGTAAACCTATGGGATATTTTTTTGACATAGTTGCTTTTGTCTTACTGCAAACCTAATTGAGAGCAAAGATAGGTTTTTATTGGCTTTTTATTTTCCCTCATCAAGCAGCATCAACACGTCGTGGGCGTAGGGATGCGCGTGTGAGTGCGCGAGTTTGGTTCGCAAATCACTCAATGCTTTGGCGGCTTCGGGGGTGTTGATGGCCTTGACACGCCGCACCATAAAGGCCAAATGCCGTTCAAAAACTGACTTCTCGGCCCATTGGATAGCTTTCTGTGGGTCTGCCGTTGCCAATGGCTCGGCGGCGTACCAAAGCATCAAAGGCAAGTTGTGGTCGGCTTTGTCTTCGGTTTTTTGCGACAAAGCACCCAATACATTCCAACGTGAGGCCAGCGGCAACCGCATCATGGCCGAGGTCAAGTAAAGCCGCACGACGGGTGAGGGGTCGTTTTGGGCGAGGGCTTCCAAGCGGGAGAGTGTGGCAGAGCTGACGGTTTTGTTTTCGGCTAAAAACTGTATCGCCCAGCTTCGCACGTATTCGTTTTGGCTGGAAAGAATGCTTTGTAAGTCGCTCTCCGTCAGTCCTTTGGTGGCGTGGAGTGTCCACAAAGCACGAAGTTGGCGGGTAGGGTCGGGATTTTGCGCCAACATAGTTTTGAGAGCCTGATGCACCTGTGCATTGCCGCCACGCTCTTGCAGCAGCATCCGCGACCAGCGCACGTACCATTCGTTGGCGTGAAGTTGATAATTGACCAATTCTAAGTCGGTGGCCGAGGTCAAATCTACGCGCGTCCATTGGTCGTTTTGGTGGGTGATTTTGAAGATCCGCCCCATCGTTTTGTCGTGTACGTCGGGATTGGAGGAGTGACATTGGTTTTTGTCGTACCAATCTATGGCAAACACCGACCCGCTCGCGTCGTATTTGAAATTGAGCCATTGCGACCACGAATCGTTCATCGCCATAAAATCAGGCCGATGCTGCCCCACGTAGCCCGAGCCTTGGGGGGATGGGTGGTCTATGTTAAACCGTGCGCCGTTGATGTTGTTCATAAACAGTTCATTGCGGTATTCTTTGGGCCAGCTATGTCCCAAATAAATCATCGCGCCCGCGTGGGCATGACCGCCGCCTTTGGCTGCCGAGCGGAAGTTGCCCGCGTGTGGGCCACGGTCGCCTACCCAATGCACGTGGTCGGCGATGGTCTTGAGGTCGTCGTAAGTATAAGGGTTGAAGTGCTTGCCCGCCTGCCGCTGGTACCGCCCGCCCTGAATGGTGTGGTACAAGTGCGGAATCACGCAGGCCGTGATGAACGCCTGCCCGTGGTCGTTGAAATCAATGCCCCACGGGTTGCTCGTGCCTTCCGAAAACACCTCAAAAATATGCTGAGTAGGGTGATACCGCCACACGCCCGCGTTGAATTTGGTGCGTTCGGTGTCAGTTGCTCCGGGCTTGCCTACATTGGAATGCGTAAAAACACCATGCGTGCCATAGAGCCAGCCATCAGGACCCCAGCGAAGACTGTTGAGCGTTTCGTGGGTATCTTGAGTTCCCCAGCCGTCGAGCAGTTTCTGGGTCGGGCCAGTGGGTTTATCGGTTTGGAAATCAGTCGGAATGAACAGCAAGTAGGGCGCGGCACCCAGCCAAACGCCGCCCATGCCCACTTCGATGCCACTCACGAGATTGAGGTTTTCTACGAATATTTTGCGGCTGTCGAGTGTGCCGTCGCCGTTGGTGTCTTCAAAAATCAAAATACGGTCGCGGCCTTGACCCTCGGGGGCGGGCGTGGGGTAGGTGTGGCCTTCTACCACCCACAAACGACCTTTGAAATCAATCGTGAAGCAAATCGGGCGCACCACGTCGGGTTCGGCGGCGGCAAGCGTGACTTTGAAACCTGCGGGGGGCGTCATGGCTTTGGCGGCTTCTGTCCCCGAAAGCCCCGCGTTGAGTACGGGGTCGAGTGGGGGGAGAATCACAATGTCACTGGGTTGAAGTTCGTTGGGGAAATGCGGACGTTTGGCGTAAAATCGAAAATCATCAAAATTGATGTGCGCCCATTTGTCGTGAGGAATGTACGGAATCTGCGAAAGGCCCGTTTCGTTGTCAATGATTTTGAGGTAAATGTCTTTGCCCAAATAGCCTTTCAAATCCACCACGACGGGCTGTAAAGTAGCGCGGCCTTGTCCCGTGATTGAAAATATAACGCTGTTAGATACCGCAGAAATTACCTCTATGCGGGTATCTTGTAGCGCGCCACCTGATACGCGAAATGCCGCAAACGGATGCGTTACTTTGAACGGAACGGAAGTCAAAGTGCCTGTCAATGTGGCTTTTAGCGTGCCGCCGCTCGTGAGTGCGTATTTGCCCTCAACGCCCAGTTTTGTGCCTTTGTCGTGCAGCGCACTCGTGGTGTCACTCACCAAGTCCGAGAAAGCCTCCCCCGTGGCTTTCCAGTCGTTCAAATGGCCCGTTTCAAAGTTGAGATTGAGGGGCTTTCCGTTCTTTTTGGGAATAATTCCTTTGACCAAGGCCGTACCAATCGCCCCCGTTACTACCTCAATCTTTCCGACCATTCCCGCCATGCGGTGGCCTGGCACGGAGCAGTAGTAAGTGTCGTTTTGCTGCGCGACAAACGTGATACTGGTCTTTTCGCCTTTGTTGTTGATGGGTTTACTTTTGAGATTGCTTTTTTCCAACACAATGTCGTGCGTCATCATTTCGGCATTGACGATGGTGATGCGCACCCGCTCGCCTTTGCGAACGCGAAGCGTGGGGTTTTTGGCTCCGTCGGGCGCAAAATACCCCAGCATGGTGGCTTCCAACGTATAGTCGTGGGCGATTTTGGCGGTATCGGCGGGGGATTGGCCCCAGCTACTTTCCACAAGTACAAAAAACCAGAAGACACATCCAATCAGTGATAAAGGTTTCATTTTGAGGGTGATTAGAAAAACTGTGGCACGATTTACTGGTGGCACGCTTACTGGTGGCACGACTCAAAGTCGTGCCACCAGTCTTTTAGCTTCATTCCGAACCTATTCTTATAAGGTGTAGAAAACTCTTTTTTACCTTTTATCCTACGCATACAGCACTTCCCCTTTTTCGGCAAAGAGGATGTTTGATAATTTTCCGATGCG
>JALOLW010000444.1 GCA_025455795.1 Spirosomataceae bacterium | reverse complement strand
TAGCGATTACCCAACCAGCGGCCATAGACTTTGGCGTTTTCGGGCGTGAAAACTTCTGGCCCTTTGCCCCAAGAATTTTTGAAAACTTTATCGCCCCAAGTGGGTAAAAATCCAATGTAGAGGCCATACTCGGCGGCTTTATTGATGACATAATCCACGTGCTGATAATACTTATCGTTGGGCTGAGTGGGGTCGTCGTTGAGCAGCGGGAGTTCGTTGTAAGGATTCGGAACGTGCAGCCCGTCAAACTCCGCCAACGCCACCGCTTGAATCACCGTAAAGCCCTGTTCGGCGCGGCGTTTGAGGTACTGGTCGGCTTGCTCGCGGTTGAGGCGGTGGAAAAGTTCCCAAGCCGTATCGCCCAACCAAAAGAAGGGTTTACCGTCGGTGGTTTCCAAAAATCGCCCGCTCGAATGTACGCGCACTTGGGCAAAAGCAAAAGACGTAAAAAGCCAAAAAAAGGCAATGATTCTTAGGGTTTTCATCGGGTTAAAAGGTTAATTTTCAAGGTTTTGACTATTTGTTCGTAATATCTCGCACTTGCTCGCGAATATCGTCCATTTCAAAGATTTTCTCCCAACCTTCTTTGAACAAAATGGGCTTGGCGCGTTTGGATATTTTGTAAGCCGCGTCCGAAAACGTCCCATTGACTTCTTTGAACAACACCGCAATCTGAATCCGTAAATGCCCTAGCACAAACTCGCGTGCGGCGTCGGCAGGTACGCCTTTTTCGACGATGCGGTCGTAGCCTTCTTTCACGATTTCCATGCAAGTTTGGGCCAAAGTTTCGACCATGGCGGGTTCGAGCGTCGCCATCTGCTCCAACGTAATCCGATAGGTATCTTTGATGGGCGCGTACATGTCTTGGGCTACTTTTTCACCCAACTCATAATGTGCCTCCGTACCGTACATCAATGCGACCACGATAGACTGCTTGGCCGAGATACCGCCATAAAAATCGCGGAAGGCCGTTTCGGTAGGTTCCCAGTTGAACACGCTCGGGTGACAGGGATGGGCAATCACATAACCCAAGTCGTCGCGGTGGGCAATCACGCCGTCGAGTGGGGCGGCGGGGTCGAGGGTGAGTACCAAAGCCCCCGCTTTCATTTGCGGAATGATTTGGGCCGAAAGATGCCCCAAAGCCACGTCGGGCAAGGCCAAAATCACCACGTCGGCGTCAGGAATAGCCGCTTCTTGGGTGGTGACCGTTACGCCGCGCTCGGCCAAGTTTTGGATACCACGCTCGGCTACTTCCAAGTAACTTACGTCGTAGTGGTCGTATTTGAGAAAATTGTCGGTGAGGCGGCAACCCATTTTGCCCCCCGCCCCTACTAAAGCTATTTTTGTCATGATGCTCTACCCCCGAAGGGGATTTTTTTTGTTATATATTTGACTATTTAGTACCGTGATTTATAAATTTTGTTCTAATATTAATTTTACCTCCAAGACGCAAGGACGCTAAGAATGAATGTAAAAAACATAGCGTCTTTGCGGTTCAAAATACATGAAATAACTCGCAAAACACTGTATTTAGTATTTTCAATCGGAATTAAAGCCCCCTTCGGGGGTTGGGGGCTGCCCTGCTCCCATCCATTGCGCATTGGTACCGAAGCACTTCTACGATGTGCGCGTTGCTGCCGTCGGCGTCCATGACCCACACGGGGCGTTTGTCGCCCGCTTTTTCGTCGTAGGTTTTTTTCATCTTTTGGGCATCGCGCCAGTAGGCTTCGTTGGTCACGCGGAAGGTGATTTGCTTGCCGTCGGGAGAGAAGGCAGGCGAACTACTAATCTGTTTCAAATCAGTGAGTTGTTTGAGATTTGAGCCGTCAGCGTTGCAGCTAAAAACCTCCGCTATTTCGCCCACTTGCATCGAAAAAGCTACTTTTTTCCCGTCGGGGCTCCACACGGGTGCGATGCCTCCAATCTGCGATTCGTTGGGGATGATTTGGCGGCGATTCTGGCCGTTGGCATCCATCACCCACACCCCAAACCCTTCTTTGCCGCGCTGCGTAAAAACCAGTTTTTTGCCATCGGGCGAGATGTGCGCGTCGCGGCCTTCGGCTACTTCTTCAAAAGCACTCCCATCGGGACGAACTCGGCAGACTTTACCGCTGTTGCCTTCGTTGAAATAAATCCATTTTCCGTCGGCGGTGAAGTCCCCCCAATACGCCACCGCTCCTGCGGGTAAGTTGGTGAGTTGTTTTACATTTGCGCCGTCGGTATTGACAATGAAGTAGTTATAGGTTTTACCGTCGGTACGATTGGACGTAAAAATCACTTGCTGTCCGTCGGGACTCCACGCTGGGTAGCGTTCTTCTGACTGCGGGGCTTTGGTGAGATTGCGCGCATCGCCCGTGCGGGGATTGACCGCAAACACCTCCGTGTCGCCCGTGCGGACGCTCGTGATGAGCCACTCTTGCGCCCAACTGAGGTGGGTAATGAAGAGCAATAGACAAATAGCCCCACAAGGGCTCGCAATCCTTGTGGGGTTGCTACAAAAAGAGAATGATTTTTTCATATCTGTTGCTTCAAATAATGGATACTTTGCTCCACCCAAGCCTGTTCTTTGGAGAGCGTAGCTTCGAGGTTGGCTTCGGGACTTGACCACACTTCCAATGTCATGGAAAGGCAGCGATTGTATTTTCTTAACGTTTGCAATACCCAGGGTACGTTGAGCATTCCAGTTCCCGTAGGACAGCCCTCAATGGTGAAGCCCATTTTGTGCGGCAATCGCTTGATAACAAAATCTTTACAATGAAAATTGACCGTATAAGGTGCGAGAGCTTCTACCACTTCTTTGACTCCTTCTGCCGCGCCAAAAGAGTTGGCGGTGTCCAAGCAAATACCCACCCAATCGCGGTCAGTTTGGTGAATGATACGGACCAAAGAAGCGACAGAAAAGCGGTCGTGGTTTTCGAGGGCTAAGATGACGTTGGCTTTTTTGAAATGCGGTAGTACCTCCCGAATCACCTCGATTACTTCATCCTCCGTCGGGTGGTAATCAACGTCGTCAATTACCACCCGTAAGAAGGGAGAACCCATTGACTCACAAAAAGATAGATAAAGCAGTAGATTTTCCTGCGTCAGGCGGCGTGTCCCGATTTCCAACTGAAACTCAGCGGGTAGTTGGTGGGGGAGTGGTAAAGTATCAAAAGCGATATTGTCACATATTTGCAAACGGTGCAATCCCGCCGCGACTGTTTTTTGAATCAGGTCGGGTATGTCGTATCGTTTGACGGGAAGAAAACTTTCCACGCCTACTGCCCAAGGGAAAGTGTATGAACTTAATCCTAACGGGAACGACATAGTGAAAATATTTCTTTTGATAATACCAAAACGCTGGCACAAAAATCCCGCAAAAGCGACGATTTTTTTGTATATTTTATCAAAAACCAACACTATTAATACTGCTAAAGACTATGTATTTTACGCAAAAAAATACATGATCCACACCATCGCCGTGGTGAGCAAGCCCGCGTAAAAAATATCCGACTGATAAAAAGCCCCTTCGGTTTCGTGCTTGCGAATGAAGTATCCAAACAAGGCCATCGTAAGCGCTGCTGCAGGCCAAGCCGCCCATTGGGGTGATAA
>JALOLW010000056.1 GCA_025455795.1 Spirosomataceae bacterium | reverse complement strand
AAAGACACGTTTCAACACTTTGTACGCATAATCTCCTGGTCCTCGCCCGTCACCGTGCGTGATGAAAAAACGTCCCCCAACTCCCGGAGGGGGAGCAAAAGGAGTGGCTCGTTCAGTACGCCAAAGGCATCGAAGCCGCGCAACACCACGATTATTACGTGTTTGGACACCGCCACATTGAGTTAGACTGGCCCATCTCACCCCAAAGTCGAGTGTTGATTTTGGGCGATTGGATTGACTACGACACCTACGCGGTATTTGACGGTCAAGAGATGAAGTTACAAAATTTTATTGCTTCATAATTGCCCCCCGGCTGACGTTTTCGCGCGGGGCTTGGTTGAGTATTTCGCGGTATTCTTTCTTTTTCAAATCACCGTTTTTGAGCGACTTGATAAAATTGGCCCACGCAAAGGGATTGGTGAAGGGCAGGGCAGTAGTGAAGCTGCGATTGGCGGCGTTGTCGCGCCCAAAAATCTGATTGTCCATGTAGGCACGATAGTTGGTAGCGGCACTCGAAGGGGTGATAGCGGCCATCGCCATGAGGTATTCTTGACGGGTATTTTTTTCGAGGTTTTTGCGCTCCATTTCGTCGGGGAGCTTCATTTCCAAAAACGCTTTCTTAAATTCTTCTTCGGTTGCGTAAGGATATACTTTCACTTCGGCGAGGGTTTTGACATCCTCTTTCATCAAAATGATAGCCGAGTACGACTCTTCGGCGTGGCGGCGCGGAATGACGTGGTATTGCTTCTGAAATCCTAAAAAACTAAACACGATGCTGTCACCGGGAAACACGGGAAGCGCAAAATACCCACCATCATCGGCGAGGGTACCTCTGCCCGCACGAGGTATGAAAATATAGGTTTTGGAGAGCGTTTGGGCGTTTTTGCCCCCTACGACCCGTCCCGTAAACATAATGCTTTTGACTTGACCTTGGGCCTGTACTTCGATGCTGATACTGCTCAACAACATCACCAACGCCCCCAAAAAGGAAATATATAGGATTGTACTACGCATATCTCAGTGAATAATAACTCTTTATCAACAACAACACTTTTGTACTCGCTTTGATTTTTTGAAAATGCAGTTTTAAGTAAATTCTAATCACAATACTCACTACTATTAAGCAACGGTGGGGTCAGGAAAAAATTTTGACAAAGGTGACGATAAACGGCGTTGAAAGCAAGAGACCATCGAAACGGTCCAAAAATCCACCGTGTCCAGGAATAACACTGCCCGAATCTTTGATGGCGATGCTGCGCTTGAAAAGCGACTCTACCAAGTCGCCAAGTGTACCTGCTACCACGATGATGGCCCCGATGCAGTACCAATGCCACGGCGCGTAGCTTTTGAAATACAGCCCCAATACAAACGCCACCACCGCCGCCGCCAACGCCCCACCAATGGCTCCTTCCCAAGATTTTTTGGGCGAAATACGCTCAAAAAGTTTGCGTTTGCCAAAATACGTTCCCGCAAAGTACGCACCGCTATCGGACGCCCAAAGCAAAAACAAGCAACCGAGTACGATTTCGTGGTTGTAAGTGCCACCGCGCATGGCCAGCACGCTCAACAACGCGAAAGGAATGGCCACGTAAATAATGCCCAAAAACGTAAAAGCGATGTTTTGAAAGGGTTTCAAATCGTCCTTTTTGTAGAGTTTGATAAAAAATATCATCGTCGCCAAAGGGCTGATGAGAAAATAATTTTCAAAAGGTAAAATGCCTTTTTCGACCAAAAAAGCGAGTACACTTATTGAAACACCGCACAAAGTGCCATAATACGCCAACGGTTGATTGCCGTCCAAACCGAGTAGCTTGTAAAACTCCAACTGCGTCAAGATACTAATGGCGCAGAAAAGCAGCATAAAAGTCCAGTCGCCGTACAAAATAGCCGACAAAATGATGCCCACTCCCACCACGGCGGCAATAACGCGCTGTTGGAGATTGGAGTAATTATTCAAAGTGGATTTCATTGGTTAAGATGATTTGAGCGAGGGCTGCACTTTCGGCAGGTACATAGACTTCGCATTTGCCAAAAAGGTAACTGCTGTCTTGTTTGTTGATAACTACCGCCGCGATATTTTGTTGTTGGAGGTAATCACAGACGATTTCAGCCCGGTGCTGAAAACTTGTTGTATATACTTTTTCCCAGTTTTGAGGTATCATTGTTGGTGCAAGCCAGCACGTTGCGCGCTGTTTTTTAGGTACAAAAGTAAGAAAATACTCATTCCTAACGACACCAACACGAGTGTCCACGGCACGGAGGATTGGGTTTGGTTGATTTCAAAATTGAGTACGCCGCGTTGATTCAAAAACAAGATGATGAGCGTGAAGCCATTGTTGATAAAATGGGCAAAAATCGGAATCCAAAGGTTGCGGGTCCACGCATACATGTAGCCAAACATGGCCCCCAGAAACATCCGAGGCACAAAACCGTAAAACTGAAAGTGAATGGCGCTAAACAAGGCCGCTGTCACCCACACGGCAAAGTGGACATTGGCGATTTTGTGGAAAATTTTGCGCTGAATCACGCCCCTAAACAGCACCTCTTCGCCAAAAGCAGGAATGACTGCCACCACCAAAAGAGCCACCAACAACTGCCCCCACGCCGTGTAAGAAGTCAAAAATTGGGTCATTTCAGCCAGTTCGGTTTCTTTGGAGAGCATCCAATCTTGCAGGGGTTTCAAGATAGACGGCAATTGAAGCTGACCGTTCCATTCTATCATCCAACTGTTGAAAGGCATAAATACCAAGGTAGCCAAAAACGCCACGAAAAATGTGCCGCTTTCGGGTGGACGACGCTTCACAAACTCTTCGACGCGATGCTGCTCCGACCACCGCCAATACACGACACCGGGCAGTAAAAAAGTAAAAATATGCACCACGGCTTGAATCAGCATGATGTACCACCAAGCGTGGGGGAATTGCTCGGGCGTGTTGAGCATGGTACTGATTTGCTCTATACTCATGCCACCGTCTCGAAGGCTTAGCAGCATCACCATCAGCATAGCGAGCAGGTTGCCCAGTGACATTCCCAACAGTATCAACCCCAACAATAGCATGATATTGCGCCACGGCGGACGCTGCGGAATGTCGTGTTCAAAAGGAGGCTGTATCTCTCTCGTAACGCTCATAAAAGTAAGCTGATAACAGTAGGCTTTGCGTAAATGTATTAATATTTTTCAAAAATAGGCACTTTTTTGTTATCTTCAAACATCAGTAAAAACCGTTCACTTTTGATTTTTGGTAAAAAACCTTGTCATGGCCATCGTTCCACACACCCCCGAAACCCTCACAGGACTTTCCAAAGCCAACCCTGCCAAAACTGCCGTCGGTTTGAAGGCCGTGTTGAGTTCAGCCAAACACGTCTTTGGCAGTACCTCGGTGCAGCGTGGTACGGTGTCGCTGCTCAAAGTCAATCAAAAAGACGGCTTCGACTGCCCCAGTTGCGCTTGGCCTGACCCCGACGGCGAGCGGTCGGCCATTGCCGAATACTGCGAAAACGGCGCCAAGGCCATCGCCGATGAAGTGATGAACCGCCACACTGCCTCGCCCGTGCTGTTTCAGCGGTATTCGGTGGAAGAGCTATCCCAAAAATCCGACCATTGGCTCGGGCAGCAAGGCCGCCTCACGCACCCCCTGGTGCTGCACCCCCACAAAAGCCATTACGAGAAAATCAGTTGGGATGATGCGTTTAGGCTCGTAGGTCAGCACCTCAACGCCCTCACAGACCCCAACGAGGCCATTTTTTATACCTCGGGCCGTACCAGCAACGAAGCGGCGTTTTTGTACCAACTTTTTGCCAAAATTTACGGGACTAACAACATGCCCGACTGCTCCAATATGTGCCACGAGTCGTCGGGCGAAGCCCTCAATCACACCATTGGGATTGGCAAAGCCACGATTAAATTGGACGACATCCCCAAGGCTGACTTGGTCATCATCATGGGCCAAAATCCAGGTACCAATCACCCTCGGATGCTCACTGTTTTGGAAGAGGCCGTCAGAAATGGTACAAAAATAATTTCGGTCAATCCCCTGAAAGAGACGGGGTTGCTGCGTTTCAAACATCCCCAACTATTGCGTGATTTGGTGACGGGTGGCCAAGACCTCACGGATGAGTACCTTCAACTTCGCATCAACAGCGACATGGCACTCTTGAAAGCGTGGATGAAAATACTGCTGGAACAACAACCCGAAAGTTTGGACGCGGATTTTATTCAACAAAAAACGCAAGACTTTGCCCTTCTCCAAGCCGAATTGGCCAAATATGATTTGAACGACCTTATCGAAGCCACGGGGCTGCGCGCCACGCAAGTACAGCGCACGGGCCGAATGATAGCCAAAGCGCAACGAATCATCGTGTGCTGGTGCATGGGCTTGACCCAACACAAAAACGCCGTCGGGACGATTCAAGACGTGGTCAATTTGATGCTGATGAAAGGCAGTATTGGCAAAGAAGGGGCGGGGCTTTGTCCCGTGCGGGGGCATAGCAACGTGCAAGGCGACCGCACCATGGGCATTTACGAAAAACCCAAACCCGCTTTTTTGGACAAACTCAAAGAAGTGCTGGGATTTGACCCACCACGGGCGCACGGCTACAGCACCGTGCAGGCCATCGAAGCCATGTACCAAGGCCGCGCCAAAGTGTTTGTGGGATTGGGCGGCAATTTTGCCACGGCCACGCCCGACACTTTTTACACCGCTCAGGCCATGCAGCGGTGCGCACTGACGGTGCATATTTCGACCAAACTCAATCGCAGTCACCTCATTACGGGTCAAACGGCTTTGATTTTGCCTTGCTTGGGCCGCACCGAAAAAGACCTCAAAAACGGCACGGAGCAGTTGATAAGCGTCGAAAACACCACGGGCGTGGTACACGCTTCGCGCGGGGCGGTGGCACCCATTGCCGACACCCTCAACAGCGAACCTGCCATTGTGGCGGGCATTGCTCAAGCCACCGTGGGCAGTCAAGTGGTCAATTGGCAGTGGTTGGTAGAAGATTACGCCCGCATCCGCGATTTGATTGCCAAAACGGTGGTAGGTTTTGATGATTTCAACCAAAAAATTCAACAAGAGGGCGGCTTTTATCTACCCAATCAGCCGCGCGAGGGGAGTTTTGGCACTGATACGGGCAAAGCGAAATTTACGGCCAATCGGTGGCAACCCGTGGAGCTGAAAGCCGATGAGTTTTTGTTGGCTACCGTGCGGAGCCACGACCAGTTCAACACCACTGTCTATGGCTTAGACGACCGCTATCGGGGTATTTTCAACGAGCGGCGGGTGGTGTTTATCAACCCAAAAGACCTCCGAAAACACGGTTTCAAACCCGAGCAAGTGATTGACATTGAGACCCATTACGACGGACAAAAGCGCGTGGCGCATCGTTTTGTTTTGATTCCGTACAACATTCCGCAGGGCTGTTTGGCCTCGTACTTTCCCGAAACCAACGTCCTCGTGCCGCTCCACCACTACGCCGACGGTAGTTTGACGCCCATTTATAAATCGCTGGTAGTCAAAATCGTAGCTGCCGAATTTTAATTTCCCCCTTTCGTTCTTGCCAGCATCCACTGGGTCATGTCTTCCATCACAGTGGGCGAAAACGTCTGCTGAATCGTGGTGTACTCGGTGGGACTGCCCGTTTGGGCTTCTTGAAACAAGTGATTGAGACTTGAATAGGCTTTCGTAGTCACGTCTTTGTTTTTGGCTTTTTTGAGGTGGTTTTCGATAGCCTCTAAGTTTACTCGGGCGGGAACTTGGGTGTCTTTTTCGCCATTGACCGCCAACACGGGGCATTTGACTTTGGATAGACTAACGGCAGGGTCGTACTTCAAAAAATACAACATCCAGGGGTTAATGATTTGATTCACCTGAGCCGCCACAAAATCTTCCTCTTTTATATCCTTGGGTTTTGGGGAGTCGGGGTTTTCTCGAAGGGTTTTTAACAAAAAATCGCTCAAATCTTTTTTCAGTTGTTCTTCATTTTTTGCCTGTGATACCATCTCAAACGCCTTGGTATTGAGTTCTTTAGAAATTTGAATGTCTTTTTCGGATACGCCATTGGCACGGGCGATGAGTTCTTGCTGCAACAATAAGAGTTGGTCGCCTCGGATGCCCGTTCCAGCCATCAAAACGATAAAAGCCACACGCTTGTCGCGGGCCGCTACCATCGGGGCTATCATCCCCCCTTCACTGTGACCTACCAGCCCAATTTTACCGATTTCTTTGCGCGTTTTGAGGTACGAAATAGCACTTTCCACGTCGGTAGCAAAATCGTGGGAAGTAGCCGTTTTGAAGTTTCCCTTGGACTGAGCCGTACCACGGTCGTCGTAGCGTAAAACCGCAATACCACGGCGCGTGAAGTAGTCTGAAATCACCAAAAATGGCTTGTGACCGAGCAACTCCTCATCGCGGTTTTGGGCACCACTGCCCGAAATCAAAATGACCGCAGGAAATACGCCGTCTTTGTGGGGCAATGTCAGCGTTCCTGCAAGCGTGATGTTGGCTTGCGGATTGACAAAAGTCACGTCTTCTGATAAGTACGGATACGGTTTTTGAGGTTCTTGGGGGCGGATATTTGCTTGGACTGAGGTAGTAGTTGAGCGCGTCAAATCCAACGGAAAACTCATGCCTCGCTGCTTGAAAGTCCCCGTAATGGTGTTTTCTTGCCACTGTCCCGTGTATTCAATTTGTCCCGCAGGAATCGCCAACGTCAGTTTTGGATTTTCAAAAATAGTCGTGGTGACGGGAATGCCCTTAGCACCTTGGTCGGGGCTGTCCATGGTGGTTTTGTATTCATTATCGGTCTTGGCGATGTTGAACACAAGCCTTAGCTGCCCGCCTGGCACTTTCAGCGTGCCTGTCCACTGACCAGTAATTTCTTGGGCGGAAATGGACAAAGAAGCAAAAAACGTAAAAAACAGAATAGATAGCGCGTATTTCATGCGTGGTTGGTTTTGAAAAGCAAAGGTAAAAATAAGAATCAGACACTAAGCACTTTTAGGCGGTGGCGTTTGCCAATGCGGTATTTGGGAAAACTCGCGCGGGCGCACAGCACGCCCAAAGCCGCGATGCCCCCGCCAATGAGCCATCCTTTGGGGTCGAGGTTGGTTTTGAAACCACGCCCGTCGTACACCACTGTATCGGTAAAAATAAACACACCTCCCGCGATAGGAAGCATATACGCGCCTTGAGTCACCCACGGAATGCGCCTATACACTCGAATTTTATGGATGTCTTGGAGTTTGATTTCGGTGATGTCAAGTTCTTCGGAGATGTCGTTGTAATGCGCAAAAGTAAAAGAACTATCGGTGACAGAACGGATGACTTCCTTGCTTTTTTTGCGCTGGTTTTTTGTCCAAAAAACAATTTCATCGCCCACAAAGTAGCGATGACGTAGCACTTTTCCGATTTTGTAGGTGTCCAAAGCCAGATAGCGGGTCCGCCCCTCTGGCCTTTTTGCGCGTAATTGTTCGGGCGAGAAGACATTGTTTTGAGCAATAGCCGTTGAAATACAGCCCAATAGCAAGCCAAGCGACAGTAGTTTTTTCATAGCAGCACACGTTTTCTTTTAAACGCCCGATTTGCTACTTTATTGATGAAGATGCTGTATGTTTCGATTGAACTTTTTTTTAAACCACAGGAATATTAATCTGTTTTTGCAGGTGCTGATAGCGGGCATCTTGTTGGAAATCGGGCAACCAATCGCGCACGATGTACCTGAAAAACAGCATGGGCGGCTCGTGGTGGGCAATGGCTTGTTCAAAATACGAAATGGCGCGTTCTATATCGCCCAATACCGCGTGAACAATTCCAAAATCGTAGTGGGCAACGGGCTGTTTTTGGTTGAGTTGAGAGAGTTCGTTGAGTATTTGATGGGCTTGGGGAGCGTTGTCCATAAAACCGTACAACACGCCCAAGCTACTCAGGGTTTGGCCGCCATAGTTGAGTTGCAGGGCTTTTTGAAGCGACGGCAGGGCTTCTTGGTACTGCTGGAGTTTGATAAGATTTAAGCCCACAATGCTATGCCCTCCCCAAAAGTTAGGCTCCATGTCCACGAGTTTTTTTCCTTGGGCAATGGCCCGCTCAAAATCACCCACCAACCAATGATTGTAGCCTAAATAATAATGACTTATCAACGAAATTGGGTCGAGGTCGAGGGAAGTTTGGGCATAGACTTGCGCCTGGATGTGATTGCCCACAATCCCTTGGTAAAGTGCGTATTGCTGATAGGCTTCGGCGAGGCTGTGGTTGAGTTCGATGGTTTTCTGAAAGGCATTTTTAGCCCCCTCAAAATCCCATTCGTAAAACAACTTCACACGCGCAATGGCCAAGTAGCTTTCGGCGATTTCATCGTCGAGTCGGAGGGAATGTTCGGCGGCGGCTTTGAGTTTTGGCAGGCTAACATTGGGCGACAAGTGCCGATAAAACCACAAATACAGGTAGCAAGAGGCCATACCCGCGTAGGCAATGGCGTAGTTGGGTTCGATGTCGAGCGCGGCTTTGTAGTAGTCAATGGCCTTGTGGAAAGTATCAGCTCCCGCAAATTTGTTTTGGTAAAACCGCCCCTGCAAATACAGTTGGTAGGCTTGGGGGTTGTTGGTGTAGCGTTTGAGCAAGGCATCTTTGTCAGTACCCAACAGTGTCACTTTGATGGCTTTCAAAATTGCCAACGAGATTTCGTCTTGGATGTCAAAAATGTCTTGCAAATCACGGTCAAACCGCTCCGACCAGAGGTAAAATCCCGAAGCGACTTCGTTGAGTTGGGCCGTAATCCGAATTTTATTGCCTGATTTTCTGATACTTCCCTCTAAAATATAGGCCACGTTGAGCTGCCGCCCCGTCTGCCGCAAATCTTGATTCACACCCTTGAAAGTAAACGACGAAGTTCGGCTTGCTACTTTTAGCTCAGGGATGAGGGCCAAGCGACTGATGAGTTCTTCGGTGATGCCATCGCTAAAATATTCCTGTTCGGGGTCGCTGCTCATATTGACAAAAGGCAGCACCGCCATAGACGCGCCACGTGGCTCGTGGGCTGTTGCCTGACTGGCTTTTTGCAGTTGTTTACGGTACTCGGTGGGAGTGACTCCAAAGGTTTCCGTAAAATATTTGCTGAAATTTTGAGGATTACTAATCCCCACACTATCACCTACTTCTGAGATTCGGAGCGTCAAATTGGAGAGCAGGCTTTGGGCTTTTTCCAGTTTGATTTTACGAATAAAAAGCGTCGTAGAGAGTTGGGTTTGCTCGGTAACGATGCGGTGCAACTGGGTTCGACTAAGCCCTATTTCTTTGCAAATCGTATCCAATGAAAGGGTAGGAGTGTCGAGATTTTGTTCAATAAATTGCACCAATCTATCAATGACAGATTTTTCGGAGTGATTCATATTGGTTGGTAAAATGTAACTTCTTTTCAGCGTACAATATTACATATTTCGCCGATACTGTCCACCTACTTCGTACAGCGCGTGGGTGATTTGGCCCAGGGTGCAGTATTTGACGGTTTCCATCAGCGCTTCAAAGATATTGCCGTTTTCCAAACATACTTGCTGCAACTGCCGCAACTTTTGGGCGGTCAAGTCAGGATGGCGTTGTTGGAGATGGGCTACGGTTGCAATTTGGGCTTCTTTTTCTTCGGCGGTGGCGCGTATTACTTCGCGGGGCAGTACGGTGGGCGAGCCTTCGGCACTCAAAAACGTATTGACCCCGATGATGGGCATCTCGCCCGTGTGTTTTTGGGTTTCGTAGTGGAGGCTTTCCTCTTGGATTTTGCCGCGCTGATACATCGTTTCCATCGCGCCCAACACGCCCCCGCGCTCGGTCAGTCGGTCAAACTCCATCAAAACGGCTTCTTCGACCAAGTCCGTCAGTTCTTCGATGATGAAAGCCCCTTGCAGCGGGTTTTCGTTTTTGGCAAGCCCCAACTCATGGTTGATAATCAACTGAATCGCCATTGCTCGACGCACTGATTCTTCGGTGGGTGTGGTGATGGCCTCGTCGTAAGCGTTGGTGTGGAGCGAGTTGCAGTTGTCATAAATCGCATACAAGGCTTGGAGCGTGGTGCGGATGTCGTTGAAAGCAATCTCCTGCGCGTGCAGCGAGCGGCCCGAGGTTTGGATGTGGTATTTGAGTTGTTGGCTGCGCTCGTTGGCGTTGTATTTGAGTTTCATGGCTTTGGCCCAAATCCGCCTTGCTACCCGCCCGATGACGGCGTATTCGGGGTCTATGCCATTGGAAAAAAAGAACGACAAGTTGGGCGCAAAGTCGTCAATGTGCATCCCGCGACTGAGGTAATACTCGACAAACGTAAAGCCGTTGGACAATGTAAAAGCCAACTGTGAGATGGGATTGGCCCCTGCCTCGGCGATGTGATAGCCCGAAATCGAAACGCTGTAAAAGTTACGAACTTGGTTTTCAATGAAATACGCCTGCATGTCGCCCATGAGTTTGAGCGAAAAATCAGTGCTAAAAATGCAGGTATTTTGGGCTTGGTCTTCTTTCAAAATATCGGCTTGTACCGTGCCACGCACTTGGCTCAAGGCTTTGGCTTTGAGTTGTTGATAGACTTCACTTGGCAAAATTTCATCGCCCGAAAGTCCCAAAAGAAGCAGCCCCAGGCCGTCGTTGCCCGAGGGCAGTTCGCCCAAGTAGGTAGGTGGTAGGCAGTGGGCAGTTTTTTTGGCTTCTACCAAACGCTCCAAGCCGTTTGCGCGGATGTATTTTTCACATTCTTGGTCAATGGCCGCGTTCATAAAAAACGCACAAATCGTCGCGGCAGGGCCGTTGATGGTCATCGAAACCGACGTTTTGGGGTCGGTCAAATCAAAGCCCGAATAAAGTTTTTTGGCATCGTCTAAGCAGCAGACCGACACGCCCGAGTTGCCCACTTTGCCGTAAATGTCAGGGCGGTGGTCGGGGTCTTCGCCGTAGAGTGTCACCGAGTCGAAGGCCGTGGAAAGGCGTTTGGCGGGCATTCCTGCCGATACGTAGTGAAAACGGCGATTGGTACGCTCGGGGTTGCCCTCACCCGCAAACATCCGCGTGGGGTCTTCGCCTTCGCGCTTGAACGGAAATACGCCTGCAGTGTAAGGAAACTCCCCCGGGACATTTTCGCGCAAGACCCACCGCAAAATGTCGCCCCAATCGTGGAACTGCGGCAGGCTTACGCGCGGTATCTTGTTGCCCGACAGCGACTTACGATAGGTAGGCACTTTGATGTCTTTGCCCCGCACCTGATACACGTACTCGTCTTGGGCGTAGGCGGCTTTCTTTTGGGGCCAATTTTCCAAAATGCGTTTGCATTGCCCATCCAACTGTATTTCTACTTCCGCGTACAATTTTTGCAATCCTTCTACCACGGGTGCAGGATTCATAAAATGCTGTTTTTCAAGGCTTTGAATGGTATTTTGAATCGAATACAGTTGGCGGGCCAAGTCGGCTTGTTTTTGTACCCAACGGTCGTACTGCCGTGACGTTTCGGCGATTTCGCCCAAGTACCGCGTCCGACTCGGCGGAATGATGTAGGTTTTTTCGGACAGTCCGCTATTTCGAGTTTTTGAGCTGGTCGGGATTTGTACTGGGGCAACAGTTGCTCCCGACCCAAAAGAGGGCGAATTGGTCATTCGCTTTTCGTTCAATTTCTCAATTACCTTCTCGTACAATGCGTTCATGCCCACGTCGTTGAACTGCGACGCTTGCGTGCCAAACACGGGCATTTCTTCGAGGGGCTTGTCCCAAAGTTGGTGGTTGCGTTGGTATTGTTTGCGTACATCGTGGAGTGCGTCCAACGCGCCGCGTTTGTCAAATTTGTTGAGCGCGATAAGGTCGGCAAAATCGAGCATGTCTATTTTTTCCAACTGCGTTGCCGCGCCGTACTCGGGTGTCATTACGTAAAGCGACACGTCGGAGTGGTCTATGATTTCGGTATCTGACTGCCCAATGCCCGATGTTTCGAGGATAATCAAATCAAAACCAGCTACTTTCAGTATGTCAATGGCCGATTGCACGTGTTTGGACAAGGCCAAATTGGACTGTCGCGTAGCCAATGAGCGCATATAAACGCGCTCGTTGTTGATGGCGTTCATGCGGATGCGGTCACCCAGCAACGCCCCGCCCGTTTTGCGTTTGGAGGGGTCCACCGACACGATAGCGAGGTGTTTGTCTTCAAAATCCATCAAAAACCGCCGTACCAACTCATCCGTCAAACTTGACTTGCCCGCACCGCCCGTGCCAGTGATGCCAAGGACAAGGCTTTTGAGTGTCGAGGGAGACGGGGCCGCCCATGCGGGGGAGAGTGCCGAGTGGAGTGTCGAGTTATGAGGGGAGAGTGTCGAGTGGAGGGTCGAGTTATGAGTGGAGAGTGCCGAGTGGAGTGTCGAGTTATGAGTGGAGAGTGTCGAGTGGAGGGTCGAGTGAGGGAAAGTGTCGGGGAAGTTTTCGGCCCAAGAAATCAACTGCCCAATTTCTAAGTGATTTTGCGTGTGAAGTCCCTCCGCATTGAAGCCTTTATTTGTATTGAAGCCCCCGTCGGGGGTTTGGGGGCTTTTACACCTTTCCAACAAATCATCAATCATCCCTTGCAGGCCCATGGCACGGCCATCGTCGGGCGAGTAGATGCGGGCGATACCGTAGGCGTGGAGTTCTTCGATTTCGGCGGGGAGGATGGTGCCACCGCCACCGCCAAAGATTTTGATATGCCCCGCGCCGCGCTGTTGGAGGAGGTCGTAGGTGTATTTGAAAAACTCAAGGTGGCCGCCCTGATAGCTCGTGATAGCGATGCCCTGCACGTCTTCTTGAATGGCGGTATTGACGATTTCTTGCACGCTACGGTTGTGCCCGAGGTGGATGATTTCGGCACCCGAGGCTTGCAAAATACGCCGCATGATGTTGATGGCAGCATCGTGACCGTCAAAAAGCGAAGCCGCCGTCACCAAGCGGAGTTTGGGTAGGGTAGTTGATGAAGGCATCTGTTCTGATAACTTTTAGGCAAAGTTAGGGAAGTTTGCGCAATGTTATACATCATTGAAAGCTATGGAAATAACTCCATCCATCTTGTTGTGGCGTTGTTTGACAACAACAAAGACTTAGGCGAAATTGATAAATCGCAGTAAAGGCAACTG
>JALOLW010000443.1 GCA_025455795.1 Spirosomataceae bacterium | reverse complement strand
GGGGGCAATACATAGTCCCTCTCCTGACAGGAGAGGGATTTAGGGTGAGGTTGAATATACGTACCACAAAAATTGTCAGAGAACGATATTTTTTTGCATCAAAACCTTTGCTTTTACTCTTGTTTAGCATTGTAAGAGCGTTGTCAATTTCTTCTTTACAAGCATTTTATCGGCAATATAGTCGTCATCGTTTTATGAAGTCGTTTCGACAAATGTAGCAAACGCATCACAAAAAAACATTTTTGGTACTTTATTTTTGAAGTAGCCTTTATCCCAAAAAACCTTCCAATTTGGCCAAAGCCTTGGGCCAGAGAATATCGCGGAATTTGCGGCGGAAAAACCCAAAATGCCCAATCTCCGATACGCCGTAGTCGCGCGGGGTGAGGGTTTCGATGTTGATGCCTTTGCTGCTTTTGACGTGTTTCCAAAAAGACGCCACCGAGCGGGCGTTGACGATGGTATCGTCGGTGGCCCAGTAGAGTTGGATGGGAAAATCGAACGCCTGATAATGCCCAATGGGTGTGGTTTTGCCGTAAAATTGGGGATCGAAGAAGTATTCGGGTACGCTGCAATAGTCACGCCACTCTTTCACAACGCGGTAGGGGAGGTCTTCCATCAAACCGAGGCGTTTGGCGGCCACGTAGCCAAAAAGTAGCTTGGAAATAGGCGTAAAAACGTGGAAAAAAAAGCGCGTGGTGAGTCGGTATTTCAATGGCATATAGCCCCAATAGCCTGCCGAAGTCGCAAACGTGACCATGCCTTTGATTTTGTGGTGGTTGTCGGCAAAGCCAATCTTCTGCCCGCCTACGCTGTGGCCCATGATGAGTTTGGAGAGCGACGGAAACCGCCCGTCTAAGTAGTCCAACACGCTTGCCATGTCTTTTTTGCCCCAATCGGTGTAGGGGAAATCGTAGCTTTTCATGGGCTGCGTGGCCGACTCACACACGCCTCGGTAGTCAAATACACAAGCAACGAAGCCGTTTTCGGCCAAATACTGGGCAAAGGGTAAATAGTACTCTTTGGGGGTAGCCGTGGCGGAGTTGATTTGAACAACGGCTTTGGGCGAGTGGCTAGGCAGCAGCAAAATAGCCGCCAACGCAACGCCATCGGAACAAACAATTTGGGTTTTTTCTTGTGTCATTCGAACAATACTGTGAGTGGGTTATACAGTTTAGGCCAAGGAAGTATGTGCTTTTTAGGGCTTATGCTTACTCAACTTCAAGCCAAAACCTACCAAATGATCAAAATCATTGTCGGTAGAATGTAATGTTAGCTCAAAAAAAAGGGCTGTGGCGGCAATCCAAATATCATTTTTTCCCATATTACGAGAAGACAGACCTATTGGCAGGGGCTGTAATTTCAATTTTCCTTGGCTGTAAGCATCTATTTGTGCATACAGATCAATAATTTCTTGATTGAGATCTGCAATTGGAAACTTGGTCAAAATCGTATTGAGTGCATTCCATTTTTGAAAACCCCAGTCGGTTTTCAAAGCAAACGCTTTTAATTCGCCAACAACTATGATAGGTACAATAACTTGTGAAGGTAATGAAGTTTGTGTCCTTATGTGCTTGATAATGAGATTGGTGTCATATATCATTGTCTTGTAAATCTTTTTCTTGACTTAAAGTTTCATCCATCAATTTATTTTCATTGTCCGTAAATCGAAAATCTGGGATTTTGATGGGATCTGTACTACAAACTTCATTTAAAAAATGAGTTACACCCCAACGTTTAATATCACTGGGGTTGTAGATATTGAGTTGATGTTTTTTAAGAGGTGGAATCATTTCCTCTTTCGTGTTTGAGGCTAAAATCGCCATAGCTTTATTTTTTTTCAAATTTATCAAAAAAATAGGATACTACCTCGGTGCGGATAGCTGCGCTTTGAGGCGATAGCGAAGCAGTATTTTTTTGCCCGATACTTTTTCTAAGGTAGGTTTCAATATTTGTTCGGCGTTGCGCTTTGTTTGGTCCAATATCCCCATCTCAAGCGCGGCTTTTTGGATTTGGGTTTCGGCGGCTTTGTAGGCATCTTGTACGAGCGTGGCCTCTTCCATAAAAGCAAATTCAGTATTGTAAACCTTTGATTTTGAGTGGTCTATGCGATAAGTGCAGAGTTCGGGTTCGGGAAGGTGTACGATGATAGTATCGGCGTCGCCACCCACATCTGCCGTGGTGATTTTGGTCAAATCTAAGCAGCCGATGGCCTCCCCTTGCACGATAAGTACGGCTTTGGGGTTGGGCATCCACTGCATGATTTGCTCATGTTCGACGATGTCTTTGAAGCTGTATTTGACCAGTTCCAGCTTACCCAACGCTTGCACTTCTTTCAGGACCATTGCGTGGGTAGTTTGTGTTTCATCACCCGACCACGACGGAAACCATTTGCCCGTGCGGACAGCTTCCCAAATCGCAATGATTCCTGTCACAAACACGGCCGCTACCAAGACTCGAATCAATAGTTTCATACACAGGCTGGATTTTGATACACACCTAAAACCGCCCAAATGTAGGAAAAGTTGCCGATTTTATCTTTCAAACCACGGCTATCTACTTTTGTGATGCTCGTGTTTGATCGGCTATTGACGGCAGGCTTTGGCGAGGGTTTTCAAGGTTTGTACCCGCCTGCGGGCTACTTTGGAGTCTGAGCCGTCGGTGAGAACGACGGTTTTGCCCTCATCCTTAATTTCGGCCAAAAAGGTTTGGCCAATGATGCACTCCTTGTGGACCCTGATAAAATGAGCCGGTACGCAGTGGGCGTACAGTCCAATGGTTTTGGTGGAGATGTGCTTATGTCCATCAATTAAGGTAAAAATGGTGTAGTTGCTACTGGCATCCAACCGGACCACTTGCCCCCAACTGAAGGGCAAGTGGTGGTGGTAATCGTAATAAAAAGCTGGGATTAGAATAGTTTCCATAATTGAGTAAAGTGGCTTTGAGATGATTGAACGTTGGTGTATAGTCAGAGGCCAAAAATAGGGCATCATTGGTATTGGCTGTTAGCTCATTTTCGTCATTCTTTAACTCATTTACGTCATTTGACGCTTTTAGGTTATCAAACCTTCTTAAAAATGGAGTTGATTTTAGGCTGTGGAATCGAATTTGACATTTATCTATGGTAGCTTATTATCTCCTGGAAATCAGTTGTTCAATTACAAAACTGTTAAGGATGTCATTTTATCGTCTTGTGTGGCTCTGTTACACAGAGAACCTGCTGAACGGTGGCCTTATTTTGTGCGATGCCGCAACATTCGCTCGAACCGCCAACGAATATTTGTGGTGAAGTTTCGGCCAGTGGCCCTGCGACGAGACCGACGTGGCTACACATCGAATCTTCGGACGACTTGGTAGCCGACAAATTAAAGGTTAAACGACATGGAGGTAGTGATATATTCGAACTACCGTCTCTCTTGCAGATCGCGAACAACTGCATCGTTGAACCCGATCATTGGGAATCCGTTGATGACGTCAAGTTGTGCAAACACGTGATCAATGATCGAAATGAGTACGATACGCTGCTGGCCGATCGAACGGGTTTTATGTTTAACAATTTGCTGGTGAGGTCGGCAAGCGAGCATGCAGCTGACGACTGTTGGTCGACGACATC
>JALOLW010000442.1 GCA_025455795.1 Spirosomataceae bacterium | reverse complement strand
TTTTATTTAATCTCAAACTCCAGCATCGTTTGTCCTTCGATGGAGGCGCGGAGTTTGTCGCCGATTTTGACGGGGCTTACACCTTTGGGCGTACCCGTAAAAATCAAATCGCCCGTTTTGAGCGTAAAAAAGCGCGACATGTACGCAATCATATAATCTATCTTGAACAACATCAGCGAAGTGTTGCCCTGTTGGCGGGTTTCGCCGTTGACATCCAACTGAAAATTGACGTTTTGCATATCGGCAAACTGCGCCTTTGGCACAAAGTTGGACACGGGCGCGGAGCCGTCAAAGGCTTTGGCCAACTCCCACGGCAAACCCTTCGCTTTGAGCTTTGACTGCAAATCTCGTGCCGTAAAGTCAATGCCGATGCCGATTTCGTCGTAATATTTGTGGGCAAACTTCTCTTCGATATTTTTGCCCATCTTGCTGATTTTGACCACAATCTCTACTTCGTGGTGCAAATCCTGCGTGAAATCGGGCATGTAAAACGGCGCGTTGTCTTTCAGGAGTGCCGTGTCGGGTTTTTGGAAGATGACGGGGTCTTCGGGAATCGCGTTTTGGAGTTCGTGGATGTGGTCCACGTAGTTGCGGCCAATACATATAATTTTCATAAGTAAAAAAAGCCTCCACCCCAAAGGAGAATTTATTTTTTGAAATTTGAACAACCAAATTTCACGGGGATTTTGCGTTAAAAACTTAAAATAACGATTAACCAATAACAAATAACCGTTTTGTTGCAAAGGTAATGACTTTGGGATGTAAAAGGAAACGTGAGTTTTTAATAGCTTTGTGGCATGAAGGCATTTTACCAACTTTTGTATCAGCACGATACTCTCTACAAAGAAGCCGCAAAAGCGGTCACCAAGGGCGAAACGCCGCTTCCAAAGGCGGAAGCCGTAACGCCGCCTTCTCCCAAACCTGCCGTGGCAACTGTGCCAGTCCCGCCCAAACCGACGGCTACCGTCCCCACGGTGCAGCATCAAGTGTTGGTGCTGATAGACGAGCCAGGAGGATTGTCACCCAGCGATGCGATTTTCTTGCGAAAAGTGTTGGAAGCTGTCAAGGTCAATCCCGACCAAGTGGATGTTCTCAACGTAGCCGATACCAAATTGATGGATTTTCGGCCCGTGTTGGCGAGCAAAAAAGTGCATCATTTGATTTCGTTTGGCGTGCCGTTTATTCAGGTCAATCTTGAAATTTTTATGAACCGCTACGACCCCAAAAAACTCGGCGGGGTCAATTTTCTCTTGGCCGAAACCCTGCCCGTGATTCAGTCGGATGAAAAAAATAAACGCGCCTTGTGGGGCGCGTTGAAGGCAATCTTTTTTGGCTAAAGCCTACACTTTCAATTTTTTCATCCATTCGGCGTCGGCTTTCATGCTGTCTATCGAAGCACCTGGGTACTGCTCCTGTTCTACCAAATAATACTTAACACCTGCCTTTTGGGCGGCTTTCAAGATGGGTTTCCATTCGATAGAGCCTTGTCCTAAGTCTTTTTGGGTGACTTTACCGTCGGTTTTTACCATGTCTTTGATGTGTACCAACTCGTAGCGGCTGCCGTATTTGGCCAAGTGAGCTACGGTGTCTTGTCCTGCGGCTACTATCCAGCACAAATCCAATTCAAACATCACGTTTTTGGGATCGGTTGAGTCCAACAAAAGTTCGTGGGGGATTTTGCCCTCTTGGGTTTTGAAGGAGTAGTCGTGGTTGTGGTAGCCAAATTTCATGCCCGCTTTGGTCACTTTTTCGCCCACTTGATTGAACAAATCGGCTTTCTTTTTCCACTCGTCGAGCGATTTTTGGGGGCCTAAGTACGGGCAAAGCATGTATTTGAGGCCTGCTTCCGCGCCGCGCTCGATGTTTTTGTCCAAATCTTTGGTCATGTCGAAGTGCGTGCTGACCATTTCTACGCCCATGTCGCCCAAGAAAGTCTTGCACTCTTTGGGCGACATGCCCCACAGAAAATCAGGGCCGCCGTAGCTTTCAAACTGCGTATAGCCCATTTCGGCGAGTTTTTTCATGGTGCCTTTGGCGTCTTTGGGCATCAGGTCGCGCACACTGTATAGCTGTACTCCAAATTTTTTGATTTTTTTGGCTTCTGACTCAAACGGATTGAGCAGCACTGCCCCTGCGGCCAAGGCCGAACTTTGCATGATAAAGTCTCTACGGTTCATTGTAGTAGGTTTGAATTGAATAAAACGAAACACCCATCAAAGAAACGAAAAATCTGCTTTCTACTTGCTTTTGGCCAAACAAATCCCTACCGCATGAGCAGTTCGTAGGCTTGTTCGAGGAGTTCTTCTTTGTCCAACAGGCTCAACGATAGCGGTAGTTGCGCCAATCCGATGAGGCGTCGCATGATTTCAACCCCCGTGAAGCGGTCCACCAGTTCGGGGTTTTGGACGCGCCCGTAGGCTTCATACACGGTTTTGATGGTATCTTCGCTTTGCTGGGCCATCATCAAGTGGGCGGTCATCACACCTAAATCAAACTCGGCGGGTCCGTAAAAGCAAAATTCTGGGTCAATGATTTTTACGCCCGCGCTCGTGCGCAGCCAACTACCCGGGTAATAATCGCCGTGGAGCAGGCAGTGACCGTCGGCGAGATACACCTGACCCAGCTCGCTGACGGTTTGTTTGAGTTTGGTATCAACCTTGTAGGCCATCGAAACCATCTGCAAATCAGGCGTTATTGTGTCCAAATCGAAGCCGTTGTTTTCCAAAAATGGGTAGTTGAAAATATGTTCGTGGTTGAGAGCGCGCATTTCGCGGTTGGCAAAAGCCGCGTCGGGCGTGTCTTGGTAGGTTTGGCGGTGCAGCTGCGCGATGTACGCCGCCAACGCTCGCGCGTCGGCCAAGGCCAAGGTATGCTGAGGTTCGTACAAAGCCGTGTAGTCGCTGGCCGCGCCCAAATCTTCCATCACCAAGATTTTGTGGGTGGTATCCATCCCCACGAGGGTAGGCATCCACGCGCTGAGTTCGGGAAACTGTTGGATTTTTTGGTAAAACTGTCCTTCTACCACGGCCCGCTCGGCGGGGGCGGGGATTTGAGGGTATTTTTCGACGTAAGGCCGTGCTTGTTTTACGATGAGCGAGCGCGTAGGCGTGACCACGCGCAAGGTGTAGTTCATGTTGCCCTCACCGGGTTTCTCTAATTTGACGATGTGTTCGTCGTTGGCAAGCCATTGATTGGCGTGGAGGTAGGTTTCCAAAACCTGTGGCTGTGCAATGTCTAAGTGCATGAATAGAAAGGAGGTGGTTTAACGAAATACGTTATTTGGGTGAAAAATTCAAAGGTATAATTTTTTGCGTGGACTTTCAAAATGAAATTGCCAACCGCGTTTTTTGCAAAAATCCCATCTTTCTCCCCAACTTTGCACCCCATTTACGCATTCATTCATTGAGGCATTTACGTATTCGTTCATTGAGGCATTTACGTATTCACCCATTTAAGCATTCATTCACCCATTCACGCATTCATTCTCTCATTCATTCTCTCACCTATGTCCGCCGCCGAATTTATCGCATCCATCGTTGGGGTCAGCACCCGCCAAGTCCAAAACACCATCACCCTTTTCGACGAGGGGGCTACTGTGCCGTTCATTGCGCGTT
>JALOLW010000441.1 GCA_025455795.1 Spirosomataceae bacterium | reverse complement strand
CAAATATGAACTTTTGCATAGAAAATTAAGGGCAAATAAATTGGATTTGACTCCATTTTTCGGGTAAGTGCGTATCATAAATCCCGTGACTACTCAGCACCATAGCGGGGTGCGGATGTAGTTCTTTGCCATTGAGTGTGAGTTTTTGAAAACGTCCCAAAAACATCCGCCAGACATCGCCAGTGGTAGGTGGCACGCTACGTCCGTTGGCCAATAGACGAAGGCTCGACCAAGGAATCGCTATTTCTAAATCCCACCCTTGGTCAATGTCCCGGTTGTCGTTGAGTGTACCGTGTACTTTCACGGCGGTCTCTAAACCCTCCATGTCAAAATCCGTAAAAGCCCATCGAATGCCTCTGGGGTGAGTCCCTTTCCAGAAAGTAGCCCCCGTGCGGTCATAATCTCCCCCAAATGTATAGGCATTCGGACGATGCACGTCAAACTGTTTTGTGTCAAATTTGGCAGGTTGATGATAGGCATCTTTCCAGATAAAAAAAACTTCGTAGCAGGTATTGGCAGCATTGACTTCCAACTCATAGTAGCAGTCTTCGCCGTCAATAAAAACCTCCAAATCATTTTCCAAAAATACAATGCTGTCTCTGGCGGTGAGGTGCGCTTCTACAAAAGGCTCTTCGGCTTTGAAGGCGATATACAAGTGGGAATCGTTCCAGAGAATGGCACATTGGGTATTGTAAAGCCCCGCCTGCCCTGTCACCATATCCACAAATCGGGGACTCCACAGGGCTTGCTGCCACTCGGGTTTTTGCAAATCCCCATTGATTGCAATGACCGTATCAATTTTTTGGGCTACGTAATCAGGAATAGACATTCGGTTTAGGAAGTAAATTTCGTATTTTTTGGGTAAATTTATGGAATGTTATTGTTTTTTCAGAGATGACCTAAATCATATTTTGAAACAGCGTCCGTTGTTACTTTTGTACAAACCCTAAAAACGAAAAATCATGGCAATGTTGAATGAATTGATGGATACGAAAGTGTATCAGCTTGTCACCGAGCGACTTACACCAGCCTCTGAGGGCGAGCAAGGACAGCCCATAGACATGAATCCCGCGCTGATTGAGCAGATTTTAGACTTGTACAGCAAGGACGAAGATTATCCGATTGAGAAAATGAGGGCGTTTTCGATGGAAGAAATCTTGAATTATTTGCAAGCCACGCACCGCTACTATCTCACCAAAAAACTCCCCGAAATCGAACAGTCGTTGGTGCATATTTTCAGCAAATACGGGCAGAGTCATCAACTTTTGGCGAGTTTGGCGTACTTTTTCAACGCTTACAAAGAAAACCTCATCGCCCACATTCGGATGGAAGAGAAGGAGTTTTTTCCTTACATTCGGCAGTTGATAGCCCTCTCCAAAGACGAAGCGTCCAATGCGAAGCGTCCTGAAAAATTTGACATTCAACACTTTATGGATTCACACTCGCCCATCGAAGACGAGTTGCAGGAGGTAAGTACGCTCATCAAGCGGTACTCTTCTGCCGACGAACCCATGCCGCTGCCCTACAAAATCTTCTTGAACCAAGTAGAGATTTTTGAAATCGAACTTCGCAAACACGCCATCATCGAAGACCACGTACTTGTGCCTATGGCGCTGGAGTTGGAGAAGACATTTTTTGGTACTTCAAATACGTATAGCGAGCGTTCTCCTTCGCAATAAACCAGCCGTAGTAGCCGTCCAAAAGGCCTAACTTGAAGATGTACTCTCTCAAAAACCGAAACACGGGACTAAGATAGAGCTTCACAAAGTTGGGCTTTTTGCCCATTTTAAGCCCTTTTTCGGCAAATAGGGTGCTGTATCGGTCGGTTTTGGCAGCACATAGCCCGATAGCTTGCATATACGGTGCTGCGGCTTGAGGGTGAGTCCTTCGTGGACGGCGTCGGTGTTCCATTGGATTTTGGTACGGTCAAACAGCCGCACGTGCGACTCGGGGTTCCAACCGCCAAAACGAATCATTTGGCCGCAAAAAACCGTCCGAAAAGGCAAGTCAAACGCATCGAAAGCGGGAGTAGTTTCAATAGCCTCACGAATACTCGCCGCCAGTTCGGGACTGATGACTTCGTCGTCGTCTATGGACAAAATCCAGTCGTGTTGGGCGTGGTCATTGCCAAAGTTTTTTTGTTCAGAATAGCCCGTCCACGCGCGTTCATACACCCGTGCGCCTGCCGCGCGGGCTACTTCGCGGGTGTCATCGGTACTACCCGAATCTACCACTACTATATCATCGGTGAGGGTTTTGACGGCCTCTATTGTCCGCCCGATTTTATGGGCTTGATTGACCGTAATGATGACAGCGGATAAGGGGGGCATTGGTGAATGAGTAAATGAGTGAATGGGTGAATGAGTAAATGGCATGACGATTCGCAATGCGGAATTATAACTGTACGAAGGATTATGGAACGCGGACGGTTCGCCGCAGCGATAACGCGGATGCAAGCAACGCGGATTTTGAAATATCTGCGTAAATCCGCGCTTGAAAATCTGCGTAATCCGCGTTCTAAATTTAGAAATTTCAATCCTTCGTACAGTTCTAATGCGGAATACTTCAATGCTGCTGTTTACAATCATTTTTACAATTCCGCACTTACGCATTAACACCATCAAAACTCTCTTCCAATCGAAAAATAAGGTCTTGCTTCGCCGAGGTGATTGATGGAATAGTTGATACGTCCCACAAAATTATACCAAGTCACCACATCCAGGCCGATGCCCACGCCTCGGAGAGCGGTGTTGGCCAAGTTGCTGTTGTTGAGCGCAGGAAAAGCATTGTGAACGTAGCCCATGTCAAAATAAACGTTGGGATAAATCGCCAACGGAAACGTGTTGAACTGACGGATTTTGATGAATTTGCTCAAATCAAAAGTACGGTTGAGGAGTTGGTAGCGGAGGTTGGTACGAAACAATCCAAATCGCTGACCATCAATCACGTACAACTCATAGCCGCGCACCAAATCAGCTCCGTAGCCCAACCCACGGGTTTGGAGAAAAGGCTGTAAAGCAGGGGTGGAATATTTGGCACGGACGCTGTAACTGAAAAACAGTTTTTTGGACAACGGCACAAACTGCCCCGCACTCACGGCGAGTTCGGTCTGTTTGATGTCGTCGTTGGGCAGAATCCCCATTCTACTAACGGCAAAGCCATAAAAATACCCTTTGAGTGGGTACTGCACGCGGTCGCGGCGGTCGTAGAAATGCGAATACGAAAGTTGGAGGTAGTCTTGGCGGGTACGTTTGTCCAGAAAATAGTTGGGATTGAGCCGCGCGATGGTGTCGTTGAGTTGGGTAAACGAATACTGCGCCGTCAGGCTGTGAAAACCGTAGAATTTGGGCCGATACGTAAAACTCAAATAAGGCGAAATGCGCTCGCGGGTGCGCTCTTCGGAATTGAGGAAAACGAGCTTGTCGGCGCGGGTGCGGTAAGCGAGGGTACGATTGGTGAGGCGAATGATGCCCACAGTCATGCCGAGTTTTTGTTTTTTGTCAAGATAAGGCGTTGAATAATAGACATCTATGCGTGGAATGAAGCCAAATTCTATACGAGCGCGAAGACGGTCGCTGTTGCCAGTGAGGTTTTGGTGAAGGAGATAGACTCCGTAAATTGTGCGGCTCAGGTCGCGCCCACGCTCGTACCACCACTCGTTGAAGTTGCGGTCGGCCAACTCAAACACGGGCGCACCGAGGATGTACCATTGCTCTTTGACGGTCACTTCGATGTCGAGTGCTTTCAACCCTTGCGGGCTTTGAAAGTCCACAGGGAGTTCCTTTTTTTTGATTTCTACCGTCACAAAGAGGTTGGTATTGATGATTTTGCGGCGGTCGTATTCGAGGAGAGAATCGAGTTTTTGAAGGGTGAGGGTATCGCCCGCTTTGAGGTCCATTTCGCGTCGGATGATGCGCTCGCGGGTGCGGAAGTTACCCACAATCGTCACCTGTCGAATAGCGACCTGCTCGGTAGCTTGGGCGGTGGTAGGCCCCGTGAGAGAAAGCCAAAAAGCATTGAAGAAAGAAAATAGGAGCATTTTAGCTTTTTTCCAGAAAAATGAAGTCTAACTCTTTGATTGTCGAAAACCCGTCATCAGAACTTATCAAAGGAAGGTTGTATTCAATAGCTGTTGCCGCAATAATAGCATCAGGGAAATCAATTCCACTCATTACGAACTTCTTTTTGATATTCTAAGCCATCAATACTTCTTTTAAGTTTGCCAAAATGTTTTTTTAGGCTTTTGGTGTCTTTCTTGAAACCTTTTAAAACATCCTGCACTGCATCTTTGGACATATCTTTGCTTACTACGATTGTCATTTTGCTTGTTTTTTTACAAAAGTACAAAAACTTCATTCAATAAACCCATACTTAGCTTTGGCATTGGCGCGAGAGAGCGCGTTGAAATGCCACCACTCGGTTTGGATGGATGTGTAGCCTGCTTTGGTCATCACGCGACGCAGGAGTTGGCGGTTCTCAATTTGTTGGCGCGTCAGCTTGCCAGCTTTGAGCAAGGCAGCTTCGCGGCGCGGTTCGGCAAGTTGGCCAAAATAATCAAAAATCGTTCCCATGTCGAGCGGTTGGCCGTTTTCGTCGGCGATGGTGAGGTCCACGGCACAGCCAAAATTATGGATAGAACCAATGGCAGGATCGGCCACAAAATCCTCCCGACGGTTGTAGGGCAAATGACTCATGCGTTGCCAAAAAATCTTGGTCACACTCCTCGGACGCGCCCCGTCATAGACCAACAACGTGTATTTGGGCTTTTCTTGTTTCAAATACCGATTGGCGTTTTTGAGTTTTTCAGCGGCCAAAGGTTGTAGGTACGCCCTTTCCAAATCACCATAGACATCTTCTTTGATGAAATTGTCGGTAGTGGAATATTTGAGTTCAACCAGCAGCGAAGGGTCTATCTTCTGCACATCTACCAAGCCCCGTGCAATGAATTTCTTTTCCAACGCACCCACAGGTGGCTGTTGGGAAACATTCAGGCTTGCTGCATCCAAGTGGATATGCTCACAACAAAAGTCGTTTTTCGCCCAAAACAGGAGCGGTTTGTCGGTAAGCTCGGGCGAGAAAGTAAAAGAAAAAATAAGAACAAAAAAGAGCATAATGACTGCGTGAGCAATGGTTATTGGCGAAATTTACTCGTGGCACGACTAAGGCTCTTATTGCATCAGTCGTGCCACGAGTTGCTGGGCAAAATTACGCCTCTGTTGCTCAGACAATTGGCCGCCTGAGCAACAGAGGCATATTTTCAACTTTTGTACTGCGTATTCATAGCACTTTTCTTGGTGCTAACGGTACTCTTTTCAATCATTTTTGGCACCGCCTTGCTGTCCAGCTTTGGGCTGTTGGCTTTGCTGCGCCTCACGCATGGGGTTGGTACCACCACCGCGCGAAAATCCTTGCGACTTAAACACCTGAAAGCGCGTAGGTGCGGCAGGCTGACGAGGGAAATGATT
>JALOLW010000440.1 GCA_025455795.1 Spirosomataceae bacterium | reverse complement strand
GAAGTGAAGGGCAGAGTTCCACCAGCATTTGATGCGGGGCGTTTACAAAATCACCATTTGCCAGTCATCAATACCGCGCAGGTTGGCGTTGAAATTGATGCCTACAGCCATCCGGGTTTTGGTAGAAGCGTATTTTTCTAAATAGCCTTTCTCCTGAATTTGACGAAGAGCCGTTTGGGCCGTTTGGTTGAGCTTAAATTCCAAACAAAAAACGTGGCTATCGGTCTGAATGATGGCATCGGCGCGGCCCGTCGAAACATTGACTTCGCTTTCCATAAATATGCCCAAGTAGTTGAACATCAAATGGATGATGGCGTGGTAGAAAGCTTCAGTTTGCGGAAAAATTTGGTTGGGAATCCCCTTCAACAACTGGTTCATGATTTCGATAACGGCGGCCATATCGGCGGTATCGAAGGCTTGTTTGAGCAAAAAAGCCAAATGAGGCACTTCTGCCGCGGACTGACTCGAAAAGCCGCCAATAAGATACTCCTGCATCGAATCTTTTACTTCTTGGTTGGGGTAGCCGAGCGTATAAAGTCGAAATTGAGGGTCGTAGTCTTTGAGGGTAAGATAGCCTGTTTGAAACAGCAACGAGCGAATGTCAAACGGTTCTTGCATATCAAAACCGTCAAAAATAGCCTGCCCGACCCGCATTTCTTCGAGGCGGTAAATGGGGTTTTTGCGAATGAGGTTGATGAGGAAATTGGGCGTGGCCGTTTTGAACCAAAAGTTCTGAAAATCACCGTACTTGCTGAAAAAATTTAACAACGAAAAAGGGTTGTAAAGCGTTTCTTTACCGCTCCAAGTATAGCCATTGTACCAGTGTTTGATTTTGCTCAGAAACTCCTCTTGGGTGAGTTGGTGTCTTGCCGAATACGCCCGAATCTCTTCGGCAAATGCCGCTTCTAATTCCTGTTGTGTAATGCCCAGCATGGCGTTGAAATCTTCGTCCATGCTGATGTCGTTGAGGTTGTTAAGGTCGGAAAATACGCTGACTTTGGTAAACTTGCTCACGCCCGTCAGCAGTACAAATTCGAGGTGTTCGTCGGAGGGTTTGAGAATGCCATAAAACGACCTAAGAATATTTCTATTGACCTCGGCTTTCTCTAAGTCATCCAAAAAATCAATGATGGGCTTGTCGTATTCGTCAATCAATACAACCACTTTGCGGCTTGTTTTGGCGTGGAGTTTTTGGATGAGTTCTCGAAACAATAGTCCTGATTTGAAGGCAATTCCTGCGTATTCACTAAGCTCAATCTCATGCCGACGCGCTTCGGTCTGCACGGTCTCTTGCAACACCAAATCCAAGTTGTTGTCTTTGAGTTGCATGGCGTTGAAATACACCACCACGGTCGGATTGGTTTGTGTAAAATCCCATTTGCCGGCAATCCAAAGCCCCTCAAAAAGTTTTTTTTTGCCTTCAAAAAGTGCCTCCAACGTACTTACCAACAGCGACTTACCAAAACGGCGTGGACGAGACAGGAAGTAGTACTTGCCTTTTTTCGCTAATTGGTATAACCACGCCGTTTTGTCCACATAAAGGTAGCCGCCAGTAATCACTTCGGAAAAACTCTGTACGCCAATCGGGTATTTTTGCATTTGGGTCATCGCTTGTTCTCACAAAAATACGATAATTTACCACAATCTCCTTTCTAAAAGCTACTGATTGAGCCAGCCTTTGAAGTCTTGGGTGTTTTCGCTGCTGACGATGATTTCGCGTTGGGCGGCGGGGGTCAGTTCGACTTTGACGCGGCTTTTGGAAAGGTTGTAAATGTGCTGAATGCTCTCAAAACGAGCAATAAAACTGCGGTTGAGCCTGTAAAACTGCCGTGGGTTGAGAAGCTCTTCGAGTTCGCTCAATTTGTAATCAACGATAAACCGCGCACCGTCTTTTTTGGTGAGATAAACATAGCGGTCTTCGCCTTCAAAGTACGCAATCTGCTCGGTGGTGATGCTCATAACCCGCTCGCCGCGCGTCACCACAAAACGCTCTTGGTAGGTTTTGGCGGGTTGGTGGAGGGTCGCCAAAAGTTGCTCCACGTCAAAAGTTGGTACGGCCACTTGCGACTGCTTGAATTTGTTTATCGCGTTGGCAAGTTCTTCTTTATCAATGGGTTTGAGTAGATAGTCCACGCTATTGACCTTGAAAGCCCGCAAAGCGTACTGGTCGTAGGCAGTCGTAAAAATGACGGGCGTGCGGACTTTGATTTGCTCAAAAATCTTAAAACTCAGGTCGTCGGCCAAGTGAATATCCAGAAAGATGAGGTCGGCCTGTTGGGCCGATAGCCACCGCACCGCACTGCTCACACTGTCCAATTTGGCCAACACCTGTGCGTGGGGTTCGATGTCGTGTAGGAGTCGTTCCAGATGCTCCTGTGCGGGTTTTTCGTCTTCTACAATGAGGGTTTTCATGTTGGTTTTGACTTTATGTGCGTTTCAAACGCACAGTTCGGGGGTTCGCGTTACAAACGCGAACCAGCGCAGAAAACGCACAACTTGGGGGTTCGCGTTACAAACGCGAACCAGCGCAGAGTTACAAACGTAAATCAGCGCGAATCAGCGCGGTTATGCTTCTACGATAAGCGGGATTTTGACCCAAAAAAAGCTGCTATCTTTTTGTATTTCAATCGGTTGTGGAGTTATATGAGCGTAACGAGCGCGGAGGTTTTGAAGACCCGTTCCTGTGGACTCCTCCACCGAGCCGCGCGGCTGAAAATGGTTGCGTACCATAAGCCAATCATTTTGTACTTCGAAAGCCAATCATTTTGTACTTCGATGCTGATAGTCAGTGGTTTTTCGTCCGAAATGATGTTGTGCTTGATGGCATTTTCGACCAGCAGTTGCAGCGCGAAAGGCGGCAGACAGTTGTTCAGAACTGAGTCAGAAATACCAATAGCGACGCGCAGGTTTTGCCCAAAACGCATTTGGTGTAAAAAGACAAAAGACCGTACCAAATCAAGTTCTTGGCGCAGGCTCACGAGCGGCTCGTGGCCCCATTCGAGCAGCGTCCGATAAACTTTGGCAAACTGTTTTGTAAACTGAATGGCTTGGGGCGCGTCGGTGCCAATGAGCGCGGCTAAGGTGTTGAGACTATTGAACAAAAAGTGCGGATTGACCTGGTGTCGTAGGGCTTCGTACTGTGATTGTACCTGTTCTTTTTGTTGCTGAATTGATTTGATAATCAGTTCATTGCGCTCGGTTTCAAGCTGACGGTTTTGGCGTTTGAGGTCGTATGTTTCGAGGGCATTGTCCAAAATCACCTTCAACTCTTCCATTTTCCAGGGCTTGGTCACGTAGTGGTACACCTTGCCTTTATTGATGGCATCTACAATGGCCTGAATGTCGCTGTAACCCGTCAAAATAATGCGTACTATGTCGGGGTATTGATTTTTGATTTGTTCAAAAAACGCCACGCCCGTGAGTTGCGGCATACGGTGGTCGCTGATGATGAGGTCTATGGGTTGCTGGGCCAATAAACTCATGGCTTCGGCGGCACTTTGGGCGGTGCTGATGTGATAAAATCGCCTAAATACAGCCTTGAAAGTCAGCAGATTGTCGGGTTCGTCGTCTATGTAGAGGAGATGGTGCATCAGTTAGTTTGAGCGATGGGGAGTTTGATGGTAAAAGTTGTTCCTACATTCGGCTGACTGCTCACTTCGATGCTCCCACGGTGCTGCTGTACAATGGCGTAGCTGATCGAAAGCCCCAAGCCCGTGCCTTTGCCCACTTCTTTGGTTGTGAAAAACGGCTCAAAAACGCGCTTCTGCGTGGCCTCGTCCATGCCTTTGCCCGTATCGCGGATAGCCACGCAGGCGAACTGCCCTTCTTGCCAAGTTTGGATAAAAATCTCACCTGCCTCACCCACCGCCTGAATCGCATTGTCCAAGAGGTTGAGAAATACTTGGTTGATTTTGCTAAACTGACACGAAACGGGGGGTAAGTCGCCGTAATTTTTGTGTATCAATAGTTTTTCGTTGCGTTTATGATTGAGCAATGTCAGTGCCGAGTCAATGCCCTCGTGCAGGTACGCAGGCAGGTAGGCATCGCCCGTATCGCGCGAGAACGTCCGCAAGCCCGCCACAATCTCGGTGGTGCGTTGGGTGCCGTTTTCGATGCTCTGCATGAGTTTGCCCATTTCTTCAAACAGATAAGTAGCGTCCATTTTTTCCAAATCGTCCAAAATAGCCTGTACGTCTTGGGTCAAATTCTGACTTTGTTCCAAGGCCAATAATTTGATTCTAACGGGATTGAGTTCCAAAAAATCCATTTTTAGGGCCGATACACTGGCGTTGATGTAGCCTATGGGGTTGTTGAGTTCGTGCGCCACGCCCGCCGTCAGTAGCCCCAACGAAGCCATTTTTTCGGACTGTACCAAGTGCAGTTGCGTATGGTGGAGATTTTGCAAAAGTTGTTCTTTTTCGGTTAGCAGTTGTTGGGTTTGGCGTTGTTCTTGCGCCAATTTTTGAAAGGCTTTTCGACGCGATATATTCAAATAAATCACCCCCAAAGCCAACAACGACAGCGTGGCAATGCCGAGCAAAAGTAGTTTGCGCTGCTGCTCTTGGGCTTTATTTTGACGGTCGAGTTCGGCAATTTCGTGTTCTTTTTGCTCTACTTCAAACTTCGCCCTAAGTTCAGAGAGTAACTTTTGCGAATTTTCGTCCATGATGCTGTCATTGAGCGCATTGACTCTTTGGAGATACTGATACGCCGCCTCAAAATTTCCCGCGCGGGCGTTGAGGGTCGAGAGTTTTTGGTACGTGTCTCGTTGCAGCGGTAGCGAGTGAATTTGTCCCACTTTTAAGCCCATTTTTTGGTACAACTCATTGGCTTTCTGTGGATTATTCTGTTTTTCGTACAAATTGGCCAACCGCAGCATCAGTCTGCCTTCCACCCGTTTGCGGTTAAGTTGGCGGGCGAGTCGCAGGTTTTGTTCACAGAAATAAACGGCTTGGTCGTATTTTTTCCAGTCGGTATAGAGGTCTGTGAGGCCACGGTAGCACTCCATCACGCCTTCGAGGTTGTTGTTTTGGAGGCGTTTGGGAATATCGCGTTGGAAGTTTTTTTCGGCCAATTCATACTTTTTGGCCCGACGATACACTTCGGCCATCGAAACGTGAATCATGCCCAAAGCGATGGTGTCTTTGGCTTCGGCTTTGATTTGGTAGGCTTTTTGGAGGTATTTTTCGGCGGCTTGGAGGTCGTTGAGTTGGGCATACACACGGCCTATGTGGGTGTAAACCAACGCGATAGAGCTTTTTCTGGCTCCGTACCGCTCGCGCAGCCGCAAGGCTTCCATGTAGAGATTGAGTGCCGCCGAAAATTTTTCTTCGTTGAAGTAAAGTCGTCCCAAATCCATCAAATGCGACGAAACGCTCAAAGAATCGTCGTGTTTTTTGGCAAGTAAGATAAGTTTTTGTTGTACTTGCGCCGACTCACGTAGCTGCCCCATGATGAAGTATTCATTTGCCAGCAGGTTCAATATTTGCATTTCATCCTCGACCGACCCCGCCGCTACCGCCTGTTGATGAAGAACGATGAGCCGTTGGCGTACTTTTTCATCGGCCACAGCAGCCCCGTTGGCCATAGATTTACCAATGGCGGCGGCTTCGCGGCGGAGCGTTTGCAGCGGTTCTTTGGGCGACTGCGCCTGTCCGAAGTGCGAGTAAATACAGCAAAGCAACAGCAGTAATCGCTTCATATTGAGTGCAATATTGGACGCGCAATTACGCTAATTTGCCGTATTTTTTTCTGACAAATGTAGTGAAATGGGAAAAAACGGGAGTGAAGTGGCGCGCGCTCAATTAAAAATGAAGTCCTCGTAAGATTTATACGGGACTTGTGGAAGGCCGCTCGTGCGGTACGGCTGATATGAAATCAGCTCTAAAAAGGTTGTAAAGCGTCGTCATGCCACGAGTGAATTTGTGTACAAATCAACGAAGAATCAAAATGATTAAAGCCTTGTTCCATTTTACTCAATAGGTTGACAACCGCTTTTTTAAAAGTTTTACAATTTTTTTTAAAGTAAAAACTATTCTATTGTAGTTAGAAAAAATGACAGGATAGTCTTCCTCACGATTTTTTCGATAATTCTCATCAACAACGTTTGTCTTTAGTTTTGCCAAATGTGTTCGTACATATTTAGGAGCATTGTGCGGAGTTAAGGTGATTTTTTCCATCCATAAATCTGCGTGTAAATCCAATTTTTTGCCTCTAAAGCGAGAGATAGGAATGTGATTGCACCGCATACTTTGGGCAATTTCTTCTTCGGTCATGCCTCCATGAGGAAAAGTCTTAAACTTTCTCAAAATATGTTCTTTCTGATAACAGTACGAATACTCAAATACCAGCGTGCGTTCCCACTCGGGTACGGCACCGATGTGGTCGGAGCGCA